>JAQSXN010000382.1 GCA_029256665.1 Paenibacillus sp. | reverse complement strand
CGTTCGGACGCATCGACATTCTCGTATGCAATGCGAGTCCCGGCGCGGAAGCCTCGACCTTTGCCGAGCTAACTTGGGAACCGTTCGAACGGCAGCTGACCGATGAATTAAAAGCGGCGTTCGAGCCGACGAAAGCCGTCATCCCGGCGATGATGGAACAGCAATTCGGCAGAATCATTTATCTGTCCAGCACGGAGGGCAAGGATCCCACCCCTCAATACATCGCGTTCGGCACGGCGAAGGGCGGGCTCGATACGTTCGCGCGATATATTGCGCAGGAATTCGGGCCCCATGGGATATCCGCCAATGTCGTCGCTCCCGGCTTTGTCAGAACCGGCGACCCCTTCGGCATCTCCGAAGAAGAAGGCCGCGTGATCGGCAGCTTCACGCCGCTGGGGAGGATTGCCGAGCCGGAGGACGTGGCGGGCGTCATTTCATTCCTCGCCGGAGAAGGCGCGCGTTTTCTGACGGGAACTTATACGCCCGTAACCGGCGGATTGGTTATGGAGTAGGAAAGTCGGACTCAAGACGAAGGCAGATCAAGAGCGTAGTGACTTGTCGGTTGCCTCAAAACATAACAGCCCCCATCTTGAATTCAAGATGGGGGCTGTTGACGTTTACATCGATACGAATCCTGGATTCGTAACCTCGATGAGTAGGACGAGGTGACGAGGTAGGATAATAGGACCCTCTCGAGGCGGGACTTAATAACCATGTTAGGATATATAACATTATAGTACAATAAACTCTATTACCAAGAATAAAGTGACATCTGAGGTAATGAAACATTACATTTAAAGTGTAAACGAGTTGGTAACCTTGGCAATGCGTACTTTTTAAGATAAGAAAACTAGGGAGGCATAATATGCGTACACCATTATCCAGAAGTTTCAAAATCGCCCTGTCATCCGCCGTTCTAGGCGCATCGCTGCTCTTTCCGAAATTTCAAGCTGATCCGGTTCACGCCGCCGTCGCGTCCGGCGAACATTGGAAAGGACTCGCAACCGTCGTCCAACCGATTATCGACGCGGGAGCGGAGCACGGAGTCGGTCTTTCGGTCGGCGTACAAGATCTGAGCGGCACGTACGACCACGGGAAACTCGAGCTCGGATCTGAAGAAGCCTATTATTCCGCTAGCATCATCAAGCTCGCCATCGTCTCGACCCTTATGCGGGAAGTGGAAGCGGGTAAGCTTAGCCTGGAGCAAAAGCTGACGGTCGAGCCTTCTTCCGTAGTCGGCGGAGCGGGTTCGCTGCAGAAGGAGTCGTTCCCTCAGGACATCGCCGTCGAACGGCTGGCCAAGCTGATGATTACGCAGTCGGATAACACCGCGACGAACGTACTCATTACATTGCTCGGTTTTGACAAAATTAACGCATTCATCGACAGCCAGGGCTTCGAGGTCATGCACCTGGGCCGCAAAATGATGACGCCCGCCAAATCGCCCGCAGAGGACAATTACGCGAGTTCGTCCGAAATGCTGTCCCTGCTTACGAGAATATACAAAGCGGAAGTCGTTTCGGCGCAGTCGCGCGACATCATCCTGGGATGGATGAAGGCGCAAGAGGTAAAAACCAAGTTCGGGGCAGCCCTTCCCGGGAAACCGATCGCTCACAAAACCGGGGAGCTCGGGGACGTCAGCCACGACGTCGGATATTTTTTAATCCCGGGCAAAGAGGTGGCCGTTACTGTACTGTCCAAAGTGTTGAAAACGGAAGATGCCGGAAATGCCCAAACATTGGACAATCCCTACATCCAGCGCATCGCCAAAGCTATCTATAACTACGTGTCCGATCATCCGTCCGCTTCTAGTTATCCGGCGTCCGCTTGGCCTGCGATGGCGCTCGCCGTCGGTCCGATCGTCGACGCGGCCGAAAGCCAAGGTATTCGCGTTTCCGTCGGACTCAAAGATTTGGCCGGCCAGGCCGAAGGCAAGGAAGTGCTGATCGGATCGCGCCAACCGTATATGCCGGCGAGCACGATCAAGCTGGCGCTTGTCGCAGCCTTGATGAAACAAGTCGATGCGGGCGTCCTGACCCTGGATCAGAAGGTGACGGTCGATCCAACCGACGTCGTCGGCGGTACGGGCTCCCTGCAGAAGGAGCAGTTTCCACAGGATGTCGCCTTGGAGCGTCTCGCGCGCCTAATGATTACTCAATCCGACAATACGGCGACCAACGTGCTTATCGATGCGGTCGGGCTCGAGACCGTGCAGAAGCTGATGGACGAACTGGATTTGAAGACGATGCATCTCGGACGTAAAATGTTTGCTTCCGCCC
Source organism: Paenibacillus sp. (assembly GCA_029256665.1). Lineage (GTDB taxonomy): Bacteria > Bacillota > Bacilli > Paenibacillales > Paenibacillaceae > Pristimantibacillus. Next base: position 2,499 of record JAQSXN010000382.1, on the reverse strand, counting down.
CAACGCCTGCGCAGGACAACTACATTGACGCAGTCGATTTGATCAAGCTGCTTGGCAAGATTTACAACAACGAATTCCTCTCGGCCGAATCGGGCAAGCAGATCATCGAGTGGATGAAAGCGCAAGAAGTCGATTCCAAATTCGGTGCCGCTTTGCCGGGCGCTCCGATCGCGCATAAGACGGGCGAGAATGCGAACGTTACCCATGACACGGGCTTCATCCTCGTCTCGGGCAAAGAAATCGCCATTTCCGTGCTGACCGATGTCACGACGACGGGAAGCTTCGACGAAGCTCAGGAGATCGGCAACCCGATCGTCCAATCGGTGGCCAAGGCGGTGTACCAAACGCTGAGTTACGAGTCCAGCTACACGGACATTCCCGACGGCTACTGGGCGAAACCGTTTATCGACGCGGTCTCCGCGGCGGGTGTCGCCAGCGGCACGTCGGCGACAACGTTCAGCCCCGAACGGGACGTGACGCGCGCCGAATTCGTCGCTCTGCTAGTCCGCTCCCTCGGGCTGAAAGCTTCCGAAGGGGAAGCGACTTTTTCCGACGTATCCGAAGACGCTTGGTACGCAAGTGCCGTAAAAGCCGCTTTCGATGCGGGAATCGTGTCCGGCAAAGGGGAAGGCCATTTCGATCCCTCCGCGCCGATCACCCGGGCGGACGTCGTGACTTTGATCGTCAAATCCTATGAAATGCGTCACGGAGTCCTCGCGGACAGTGATTCGGCTTCCGGATACAAGGACGCGAACAGCATTTCCGAATGGGCGAAACCGGCCGTCTCCAAAGCGAAAACGCTCGAATTGATCGCCGGTTACGCGGACGGAACTTTCCGTCCGAACGACACTGCTACCCGCGCAGAAGCGGTCAAATTGATCGTTGCGCTGGGAGTAAAGTAAAGATCGCAAGGATGAGACGGTTGTTCGGGTCCTCAGGGACTTCGGGCGACCGTCTTTGTTTGTTAACATGTGGTTTTTCGATGGGCGGGGCGAGGATGCGACCCGCTGGCAGTTCGCCGGCGCCTTCATGCTGGCGGTCATAGCATGGGCCCACGCCTCCAAATCTTATTGTCGCACCTCGTACAAAGACGGTTCCAACGCTTGCACGAACGGCGTCCATTCTCCGGCCGAGAATAACAGCAGCCGATGCATCGCGCGCGTGCACGCCGTATAAAAGAGCTTTCTCTCTCTTTCAAGGCGATAGGCTTGCGAAGACGCGTCATAGATCAGAACGGCTTCGAACTCGACGCCCTTCGCGAGATACGCGGGAATGACCATCGTTCCCTTCTCGAAGGTCGGCGTCTCTTTCGTAATCAGCCGCAGCGACGGGCACCCCTGCGCCGCCAAGCGGTCGTAGACCTCGCTGCTTTCGGCGGCCGTCTTCGTAATGACGGCGATGGAGGCGAAGCCTTCCGCTCGAAGCGCTTCGAGCTCCGCTGCGATCCGGGCGGGTAATTGCCCGCTGTCGTCCACTTTCGTTAAGATCGGCTTGCTCCCGCTTCTGTCGAATGGCATGATCTCCTTGCCGCCCGGCAGCATGAATTTCGTGAACTCCACGATCTCGCGAGTCGACCGGTAGCTGCGAACCAAGCGAATCAGGCTGGTGTCCGACTCGCCGTACAGCCGGATAAGCGGTGCGTCCGTCCCGTGCAGCTCCGTTGCCTGAGTGAAGATGGCCTGCCCGAAATCGCCGAGCACCGTCATGCGGGCCCGGGGGAACAGCTTCTTAAGAAACTCGTATTGGAACATCGAATAATCCTGGCCCTCGTCGACGAAAATATGCCGTACCTCCGTGTTCGTCCGAATGCCCTCGACAAGCTCTTTCAAATACAGGTAGGGAGTCGCATCCTCGTAGAACAGCTCCAGCCGTCCAAGCTTCTCCTTCGTCTGCCGGCAAATATCCGGCCATTGCTCGGGAACCCTAGTCTCCTTGGTCATCGCCATATAAGCATCCTCGGCATCGAACAGCTGCGCGTACAGTCCCACGAAATCAATAAACAGCATCCGCTTCACGCTTCGCCTCAGCGGCTTGAACTGCTCTTTCACGACGCCGCGGCTTAACAGCTCCTCCTCCTGCTCCGCATAATCGAAGTCGCCTTCGTCCCGCCGGCGTTTGTTCTGCACCTTCTCCTGAATGCGCTCGTATTGCTCCGCAAATTCGAAGACGCCTCTATCCTTGTGCAGCGCGCTATGGGCGGCGGCATACTGCTCGTTGTCGAGGAACTGAAGCTCCTCTTGCACCCAGAACTCATCCCGCTCCTTGCGCTCCAGGACGGTCAGCTCCTTAAGAAGCCACTCCTGCAGCATGCCTACGCGATTGGCCAGTCGAATGGAAGGCTCGTAACTATAGAACTGCTTCTCTATTCGATCGGCAGAGATTAACTCGCGATTCCGAAAGCGAATGCCGTTAAACCGCATGCCTTGCCGTCCCAGCCAATCCGCGTAATGCTGGAGAGCCTGTAGGAACGCTTCGGACGCCTTGTACCGAATGCCTTTC
>JAQSXN010000381.1 GCA_029256665.1 Paenibacillus sp. | reverse complement strand
TCAGCTGCCGTTCGAACGGTTCCCAAGTTAGCTCGGCAAAGGTCGAGGCTTCCGCGCCGGGACTCGCATTGCATACGAGAATGTCGATGCGTCCGAACGTGCGCTTCACGGCTTCCGCCAGTTCTTCCATTTGCTCCGCGATGCGGGCATCCGCCGGGATCGACAGGGCTTCGCCGCCGGCCGCGACAATCTCGGCCGCTACGGCCTCGGCGTTCGGTTCATTGCCGAAGTCGCTGACGACAACCTTTGCCCCTTGCTTGGCCAGCTGGATACACGCCGCCCGCCCGATTCCCCGCGCGCCTCCGATGACGATCGCTACTTTTCCGTATAAGGACATCATGATCAACCTTCCTCCCCGATCCGAAATTATTTCTCATCCGCTCCGCCGTACTGCGCCGCGATATCCAGAGCGACCTGTCTCACCTTATCGGCCATGTAAGCCGGCTCGAGCACGGTCGCTTCGGTCAAATACTGGAGCACGGTACGGATCAACCAGCTCTCGCTGGAGAAGTTCATTCGGACAATCAACCCTCCGTCCGGCAACCGTTCGATATGCTTCTCGTCAAACCGATCCATCACCCACACGGCAACGGAAGCTTTGAACCGAAGGACGACCGGTATCTCCTTACTCGCCGCAGGGGCTCCAGGAGCCGTCCACCTATCGTTAAGCTGCGCCAGCGATTCCGCCCGACGAACGAAAGTGCCGGCTTGCACGTCGAGATCCCGAACGCGGGACAGCTTGAAGATCCGATAATCGCCGCGCAGCCGGCAATAACCGTGCAGGTACCAGGCGTAATGCTTGAGCACGAGCGCCATGGGCTCCACCTCGCGTTGTTGTTCGCCGCCGGTTCTGCTCGTGTACGTAAACCGAATGAGCTTCTGCTCGTCTACGGCTTTACGAAGCAAGTCATACCGGATTTGATCCTCCGCGCTATTCTTCCAAGGGGTGAAATCGATTTGAATCCGTTCGCCGCTGTCCGCCCGGCCTTGCTCGGCTTGCGCCACCATCGCGCCTACTTTGCCGAGGAGGAGATCCATGTTGGAGCGGTCGAACGCCTTCGTAGACTCAAGACCGCGAAGCGCGGCGGAGAGGGCGGTCAGCTCGTCGAAGGACAGCAGTTGACGATCCAGCCGGAAGCTGTCCATGATTTCGTAACCGCCTTCCATGCCGGTGTAGGAGACGATGGGAATGCCGGCTTGACCGAGCGAATCGAGATCGCGATAGATGGTGCGCAGGGATACTTCGAGTTGGTCCGCCAGCTCCTGCGCCTGCACCCTTTTGCGGTTGAGCAGCAAAATCGTAATGGTCATTAACCGTTCAAGCTTCATGGTCATCTCTCCTAAGTCGGCATGACGCGCTTCGCCGATCGATTTAGTGTGCGGTTGCGAGTTCCTCCTGGCCTTCGGCGGCCGGATTCATCTTGCCCTTCGTCATCATGAACGCCGCGATGAGTGCCAAAACGGCGGGAACGAGGCTCCAGGCAAAGGTGGCTCCGATCGAGCTCGACAGCCCGGACGTAATCGTATCCAGAACCTGAGGTTCGACGGATTGACGGAATGCCGGATTCAGCAGCGAGTAAGGATCGCTTAAGTTCAAGCCGGCCGGGGCGGCGGCGCCATCGACGAATGATGCGGAGAGCTTCGAGAGCAGGCCGTGGCTCTGCACGATCCCGAAGATGGTAATGCCTAGCGCCATGCCGAGCGAGCGATTGAAATTGAGGGTCGAGCTAGCCGCTCCGCGCTGCGAGGCGGGGAACGAATCCATCACGGCCGTGCTAAGCACCGAGAAGGAAGCGCCGATCCCTAGTCCGATCAGAATCATAATTCCCGTAATGGCAAGTCGAGAAGATTCTACCGTAATTTGCGATAGAAGGACAAGGCCAACCAGCAGCATCGTAAGCGTCCCGATCATAATGGTCCGATATTGCAGCTTCGCCATCAGAAATCCGCCAAGCGTCGCGGTGACGACCGAACCTACCATCATCGGCAGCAAGGTCAAGCCCGAATTGGAAGCGGAGCCGCCGAGCACGCCTTGCACGTAGATCGGAATGAAGATTGCCGCCGTCATGTAAGCCGCTCCGCTAAACATGGCAACCAGATTGCTCGTCGTGTACAGTCTGCTGCGGAACAAGCCGAACGAGATGATCGGTTCCGCCGCTCTTCTCTCCACCAAGACCAGCAAGAACGCAAGAACCGCGAAGCCGGCGAACAACCCGATAATTTGCGGAGAATCCCAAGCGTAGGTTTTGCCGCCGAGCTCCAGACCGAACATAAAGCAGACGACGGCGCCAATGAGGAGAACGGAACCCGCCCAATCGATTTTTTGCCGCGAGTGCTCCTTCGACTCTTTGTAGAACAGGGCAATCATCAGCAGGGCGATAAAGCCCAGCGGCAGATTGATGTAGAAAATCCACGACCAGTTCAAGTGATCGGTAATGTATCCGCCGAGCAGCGGTCCAAGCACGCTCGACAAGCCGAACACCGCTCCGAATGCCCCCATCATCTTCCCGCGCTCTTTGGCCGGGATGACGTCGAACAGAATCGTGAACGCAATGGATACCATCGCTCCGGCGCCTACGCCTTGCACGGCCCGAAAGATGCTCAGCTCCACGATAGATTCAGCCATTCCGCACAGCGCGGAACCGATCATAAACACGATAATCCCGAAGATGAAGAACCGTTTGCGTCCGTACATATCCGACAGCTTGCCGAAGATCGGCATGCAGGCCATCTCCGCGACCATATACGCCGTAGTGACCCATACGAACTTGTCGAGTCCCCCCATCTCCCCCACGATCGTGCCGATCGACGTCGATACGATCGTGTTGTCCATGGATGCCATCAATATGGCGAGCAACAGACCTCCTACGATTGCCGCTAGTTTCTTTGTCATGCGCTACCAGTCCTTTCTCGTACCTGAATGGGTTGCTTAACTTCATCTGAGATCATCATAAGCTACCCTTGTTGACAACTGTGTGTCAGGGAAGAAAGGCTTGAAATAAAAAAAATCGTCTCCTTGTGATGGAAGACGATGTTGGAGGTGCGTATTTCGCTTTAAATATTTATGGTGAAGGCGAGCTAGCTTTGGAGTCAACTTGTAAGGATTACTTACAGGTTCAAAGGGCTATCGAGTCCGTTCGCACGGAGGTACGCAATTCAGGCGCCTACTCCACCTCGATGGCCTTCACCGTCTCGCCCTGGATCAATACGGGCTGGTAATAGGTGCTGTTAGGCAAATCCCGTTTGCCCTGCAAATTCTTGATGACCCAGTCCGCCGCGTCGCGTCCCATCTGCTCTTGGGGGTGCGTCAGCGTGGTCAGCTTGATATTCGCGTTCTTGGCGATATACGAATTGTCTTGGCCGATAATGGACAGCTCGTCCGGAATCGAGATTCCCAGCCGTCTGCACGCATGCACGACCTCGAGGCCCACCTCGTCGTTGTAGCACACCAGCGCCGTCAATCCATCGCGGTTGTCGTTCAGGAACATGTCCAAGTTGGCGGACAGCTCCGGCTTGGTCTCCGTATCGAAGGAGAGCACATGCTCGGGATAGAATCGTAGTTTGGCCTCGCCGAGCGCCTTGATATAACCTTTCATTCTAAGCTTGCCTTGCAGATCGTCCATCTTCGCAATGATGCCAATCTGAGTATGCCCCTTGGCGATCAGCTCCCGGGTCGAGAGATAGCTGGACTGCACATCGTCCAGACAGAAGAAAGGAACCTCCAACTCCTCATAATAGGCATTGATCATCGCGAACGGAACATCCTGCTCCTTAAACGAAAGGTAGTAGGCGATATTGGGGTTGTAAACGTTGCTTCTTGTAGGCTCGATAATGAGTCCGTCCACCCCGTAAGACAACATCATCTCCAGAGCCTTCTTTTCTTGCGCGATATCATTATTGGTGCTGGCTAACAGCAGGGAATAGTTATCTTCGTTCAAACGGCTTTCAATGCCGCGAATAATGGAAGGGAAGATGTAATCGGAGATATAAGTCGTAATGACGCCGATCGTTTTATTGCCCGTTTTTCCGCCCGATCTCGTTCGGTACTGGCTGCTGACATACGTGCCGGATCCCTTTTCGCTTCGCAGGAACCCCTCGTTCGACAACTCCAGAATGGCCTTCCGCACCGTCTGACGGCTGACGTTGTAGCTGTCCTGCAAGGCGGACTCCGTGGGGATTTGTTCGCCTGTCTTATAAGTGCCGGACAGAATATTGCTTTTTATATCATCGATGATGACCTGATACTTCGGTTTCACGCGAGTCCACTTCTTTCATTTTAGTTCATGAAGTTGTACGTACATATTCTAGCATGATTCGTATGAAAAGCAAGTCCGGTGGGAAGGTATTCTGTCTCATGTAAGTATAACTATCAACCTATATTGACAAATGTACGTACAAAAAAATATACTAAGGCTGACAGAAGGATGAAATCGGAAGCAGTTACTATACAAATCGAAATCCATAAGGTTTATCACCGCAAAACGGAAAGGGGATATGCGTGATGTTCAGTCATGCGGACTTGCAAGAAGCGATAACCAAGGGGCAGACCTCGCTGGGTATCGAATTAGGCTCCACTCGAATCAAGGCTGTCCTAATCGATCGCCGTTTCGAGACGATCGCATCGGGCAGCTACGAGTGGGAGAATCAACTGAAGGACGGCTATTGGACATACAGCCAAGAGGAAATCCTTACGGGCCTTCAAGCCGCGTATCGGGAGTTGAAGCAGGACGTTGAGAGCAACTACGGAGTGAACCTCCGGACTGTAGGGTCGATCGGCTTCTCCGCCATG
>JAQSXN010000380.1 GCA_029256665.1 Paenibacillus sp. | reverse complement strand
GTTATCGTAATATCGCGCGATCAGCTTATCCATCACCCGGTTCGTCCTGATGCCGCTGGTCCCGTCGCTAGGGCTTGGCGGCCCGCCGCGAAGCTCGTCCACGATCAGTTGAATCAGATTTTGCTGAATGTGGGCCGGCTTCTCCAAGCGGAATCGCTCCGTTCCCCGCGACGTCTCCAGCGTAATGAGCTCGTTGCCGAACGTATCGAACGTAATGCGCCCCTTATCCCCCACGATCTCGTTCTCGTCCGCATGGGCATACGCGCTGAAGCACCAGACGCCTACGCCGCGAACGCCGGACTCGAATTCGAAGCTGCCTGTCACGATGTCCTCCGCCCCGTATAACCCCGCTTGATTGCCCGCTCCGCCGGCCGCCTCGCGGATCGGCCCCAGCAAATAATCCATCACGTCGAGCGTGTGGCTCGCCAAATCCAGGAACAATCCGCCGCCTGCTTCCTTAGGATCCAGCCGCCACGGCAGCTCTTGTCCCGCGGCAACTTTCGCCGGCTGATATTGTTTCATCGAGACGAAACGCACGCTGCCGATCGCCCCGCCTTCGATAAGCTCTTTAATCTTGCGGAAGTAGTCCAGACCTCTCCGGTAATAAGCCACAAATAGAGGCACGTCCGCCTCCTTGCAAGCCTTGATCATCGCTTCGCATTCTTCCGAGCTCCGCGCCATCGGCTTCTCGACATACACCGGCTTCCTCGCCGCCGCGCATTTGAGCACGTATTCCATATGCGAGGAAGGAGGCGTCGCTACATACACGGCATCCACCTCCGGATCGGCAATCAACTTGTCCGCATCGTCGTACCATCTTGCCACGCCATGCCTCGCGGCGTAGTCCGCCGCCAGCTCGCCGTTGCGGCGCATGACTGCGACAAGTTCTGAGCCCTCCGCCTTCTGGAATCCCGGCCCGCTCTTGACCTCCGTCACGTTGCCGCAGCCGATAATGCCCCATCGAACTAGATCTGTCATTTTTCCGATATCCCCTTTCTAATCCGAGCTCCATGTACCGGCAACCTTGCCACGTTAGACATTCGATGCCCCGCTCCCATTCCCTGCCTCTCCGTCTTAAGACCGAGGCAAAAACGTTCCTTGGACGGTTTAACCCGGTCTGGAAACGCTTTACAATCTATTCAAATGGATAAGGAGTGATTTCGTGATGCCCGTATTGGAAGTTTCGCGATTAAAGAAGTCGTTCGGCGCCGTACACGCCGTCGAGGACATCAGCTTCGAAGTGGAGGCCGGCGAAATATTTACGATCATCGGTCCTAACGGCGCCGGCAAGACGACGACGCTGGAGATGATCGAAGGATTGCTCGAGCCGGATCAAGGCGAAATTACGTTCGGCGCGATGAAGTGGTCGAGAAACGGCGACGCGATCAAAAACTACATCGGCGTGCAGCCGCAATCCAGCGCATTGTTCGACCTGCTGACCGTAGAGGAGAATCTGAAGCTGTTCGCCACCTTCTACGACAAGTCGCGTCCCGTGGCGGATATTCTGGAGATGATCAATCTAACGGATCAGCGCGGAAGACATGTCAAGAAGCTGTCCGGCGGCCAGAAGCAGCGGCTTGCGATCGGACTTGCGATGGTCAACGATCCCGACGTTATTTTTTTGGACGAACCGACAACGGGACTCGATCCTCAAGCGAGACGCAACATCTGGGACATTATTTTGAGGCTCAAGGACATGGGCAAAACGACGATATTGACGACGCATTACATGGAAGAAGCGGAGAAGCTGAGCGATCGCGTCTGTATCGTGGATCAAGGGAAGATCGTGACGCTCGACACGCCCGCCGCGCTGATCGACCGCCTCACCAAGGAACGCGAGGTTCGTTTGTCGTTCCTGGACGGCGAGCAGGCCGCCATCGATACGGAGCAGGTCGCGCGGCGTCACCCCGCCGTCGTACGCACGGTGCGGGAGCAGGCCGCTCTTCAGCTCTGGACGACCCAGCCCGAGGACACGCTGTACGAACTGTTCGGCTACACCAAGGACCGCGGCTTCCGCGTGGAGCAAATTTCGATTCGCGAGCTTAGCCTCGAGGACGTATTTATCGCCTTTACGGGCAAGGAATGGAGGGATTAAGGTTGGCTGCCAAACAATTCGGCGCGATGTTCGCCGCCCATCTCAAGATGATGTTCCGGGAGAAGCAGGTTTGGTTTTGGAGCGTATTTTTCCCCGTGATCTTAATGGTATTGTTTATGATTATTTTCGGAGGAGGCGGCGGAAGCGGAGATTTCAAGGCGAAGATCGCCGTCGTGGACGCGTCTCCCAACGCTTCCTCGGGGATGCTGCTCGAGCAAATGAAACAAATCCCGATATTCGAATTTGTAGAGGAAGCGCCCGTCGCGCTGGAAGAGGGCAAGACGCTCGTCGAAGAAAAGGAAGTCGACGCGTTGATCATTCTGCCCGAGGTAGAAGGGACATCCGAAGTCGGACTGATCGTCAACCGCGAGAACGAAGGCGGCGCCACGACGCAGGCCGTATCCAGCATTATGAATCAATTCGTGCAACAGGCGAACCTGGCTGCTGCCGGAGCGACGCCTACATACGCGCTTAAGCTGGAATCCATCACGACGGCTGCCGAAGATACAAGCTACTCCGACTTCCTGCTGACCGGCATGATCGGCCTATCGATCGCGCAGGGAGGACTGTTCGGGATGGGCGATCTCGTCGACATGCGCAAGCGCGGATTGCTCAAGCGGCTGCGCATGACGCCGGCGCGCATGGGGCTGTTCGGTCTATCCAGCATGCTGGTGCGACTCATGCTCGGCGTGATCCAGATTACGATTCTCGCGGCTGTCGGCGTGTACGGCTTTGGCGCGACGCTTCATATCAACGTGCTTAGCCTGGCGGTGGCTTTCTTTGCAGGGGCGCTCGTGTTCAATGCCATGGGTTACCTGTTCTCCTCCTTCAGCAAGACGATGGAAGCCTACATGGGCATGGCCAACATCGCAAGTATGCTGATGATGTTCCTCAGCGGCATCTTTTTCCCGGTCAGTAATCTGCCGGAATGGCTGCAGGTCGTGCCGAAAATATTGCCTCTCACTTATTTCGTCGAGGGGATGCGCGACGGTCTCATCTACGCGGAAGGAATCGCGTCGTCCGGCTTCTGGATCGGCATGGGCATCATGGCCGCATGGGGCGTCGTCTGCTTCGCGCTAGCCGCCAGACTGTACAAATCGAAGTCGATTGCCGCGACAAGATAGCCTCATGCACAGCCCAAAAGACATCCGAGCCTTTACGGGACACGGATGTCTTTTTTTTTTCGTTGTGACGGACGCATGTTATACCTTCAATTCCGGATGGCTGAGCCCCGCCTTCTCGATCTGGACCGTGGCGTGCTCGATGCCGAATGTCTCCGCGAGCATTGTAACCGCAGCCTGCAGCACCGTTTGCTCGGCAGCCTCCTCCCTGACCAGCAGATGGCAGGACATCGCGTCCATGCCCGATGTAATCGTCCATACATGGATATCGTGCACGTCTTGGACCCCTGGCAAATGAAGCAAAGCGGCGCGCAATTTCGCCTGATCGATCGACGGCGGCGCTCCTTCCATCAGGATGTGCACCGTTGAGGCGATAACGCCCCACGCGCTTTTGAGAATAAGCAAAGCGACAAGGACGCTGATGATAGGATCGGCGACGTACCAGGAGAACAGCAGCATCAGCAGCCCCGCAACGATGGCGCCAACGGAACCAAGCGCGTCGCCCAAGACGTGCAGGTATGCGCTTCGAACATTCAGATTGTCTTTCACGTCGCCCTTGCGCATCAAGAACCAGGCGCTGAGGAGATTCGCCAGCAGGCCGATCGCCGCGATGATCATCATCGAACCGCTCGCGACCTCCGGCGGATTGCGGAACCGTTCGACCGCTTCGGCGATAATAAATCCCGCGATGACGAACAACGTTACTCCGTTTAGCAAGGCCGCCAAAATTTCGAAACGATGGTAGCCGTACGTGTTCTTGGAGGAGGGCGGCTTCGCCGCAAACCGCATCGCGATCAAGCTAAGCGCAAGCGCCCCCGCGTCGCTGAGCATATGGCCCGAGTCGGAGAGCAACGCCAGCGACTTCGTGAGCAGCCCTCCCGCGAATTCAAGAATCATGATGCCGGTGGTTATCGTTAACGCGATCGCCAGTCCCGCTTTGTTATTCGGTCCGTGATGGGGATGCCCGTGTCCATGGTGGTGGCCGTGACCATGGCTATGCCCATGGTGGGCGTGAGCGTCTCCGCGCGCGCCGTGAGCAACGCGAGTATGATGCTCCTCGCCGTGATGCCCGCAGTTCTCATCGTTTCGATGTTTTTGATGACTCATCTTCATTACCTCCTAAGCGATCCCCGCTGCATAACATATGAATAATTGCTCATATGTATTGTATGACAATTCAGATGCGCCTGCAACCGCTTTTTACTAATCTCCAATATCGGCTGACTTATCCGCGCCAAAGCATAAAGCAAGGTGAAACGGCTGTCGCCGTCCTTTGGCGGCGAGGCGCGTTACGCTCCGAGCCGAAGAGAGGCAAGCGGCAAATGCTTCACGCATCCAATCCAACTTACAGGAGATATGTACTTTCCTATATATACAACAAACCGGAGCCCCATGCGAGGGCTCCGGTAATTCTTTTGCATATCTCTGACGAAATGTCAGCCTTCTCCGTTCTCAAGCTTCACATTTTCTCAAGCACCAGCTCGATTGTTGCGGGCTCCCCCGACAAATGGAATCGAAGAAACGCTAGACGGTCCTGGATCAGCTTTGCCTCGACGCCTGCCGTGACGGACTTCACCGCGTACC
>JAQSXN010000379.1 GCA_029256665.1 Paenibacillus sp. | reverse complement strand
CCCGCTGTCTCCTTTCGGTCCGACGGGATACTCAAGGGCAATCCATTCCGCGCTCGGGTCCTTCTTTTGGTTCAACGCAATGGGGCCGCGGGTATCATACCAGGCGGCGGAGAACATCCCGACCTTGCCGTTCTCGATCTTTTCGTTGAGCAAGCTGTTGCGATTGAGCGGAAACGCCGGGTCCACCAGCCCTTCGCGGTACAGCTTGGCGAGGAAGCCGAGCGCCTCCTTCGTCCCTTCCAGCGTGCTTCCGTTCACCAGCTTACCGTCCCGCTCGAGCCAAGAATTCAGCTGCACGCCGAACGCGCCGAAGAACGGCGCGGCGCGCCCCATGTTTTCCGTGAGAATAAGGCCCATCGTGTCATGCAGCCCGTTTCGGTCCGGGTCGTTCTTCGCGAAGGCTCGAATGACCTCGTAATATTCGTCCAGCGTTCGAGGCGGCTTCAGCCCCAAACGATCGAGCCAGTCCTTGCGCACGTACATCAGCTCGATGCCCTGGACTTCGTTCAAGCTGGGAATGGCGTAGATTTTGCCCTTGTAGCGCACCCGCTCCCAAGCCTCCTCGGGAATATAGGCTTTGAGATCCTGTCCATACTGATCGATATAATCATCCAGCGGCTGAAGCGCTCCTTTCTTGACGTATTCGTCGTACCATACGGGATTGTAGGAGTGAATCAAATCGGGAAGGCTGCGGGAAGCCATGATGACGTTCAGCTTCTCCTCGTACACCTCTTGGGGCGGTATGCTAACCCGCACGTCCAGTCCGGTTTCGTCTCTAATGTAGTGAATGTAGGGGTTGTCGTTCTCATCCAGGCCTTCGGGGAATGCCATGCCCAGGTCGTTGATGACGATGGAGACCGGAACGCGGCTTTGGTCGCTCGACGCGCTCTTCTCCAATGTTTCGCAGCCTGCGGCAGTCAAGGAAGTCATCATGATCAAGGCTTGCACAACAATGATTGTGTTACGCTTCATTAACTCCCCTCCATCTATTCAACTGGATGATGCGGCTGTTCCGTACCTTTCCGTATAAATATTTTATGAAGAGATTTCTTTTTCGGCAATATTTTTCATTCGATTGTTGCCGCAGGAACGGGAACAGCCCGTAAGAAAACGGATTTTCCGTTTTCTTACGGGACTAGTTGACCTTGCCGACGATCCTTAGTCGAAATGGATTTCTTTGCCCAGCGCGGCGGATTCGTAGACGCCGCACAATATTTTCATCATTTCCACGCCGTCGCGCACCGGACTTAACGTCTCCTTCTTGCCTCGGCATACGTCGACGAAATAGTTGATCTCGTCCTGGAAGCCTTGCACGAATTCGAAGGATAGATGATCGATTTGGGGCGTCGCATTCAGGATCGTATCGTGCTTCTCCATAATAAGCGTCAGCTCCGGCTCGAGCTCGACTCCCCCTTTCTCTCCGAACAACTTGACGGTCAGCTCGTCCTGCTTGGCATGCAAGGTGAAGCTGACGTCGACCAGCAGCGACGCCCCTCCTTCGAAACGAATCAGCGCGTTCGCCATGTCTTCGACGGAGTTCAGCTCGGCGTCGTAGTCCGCCGCTTTATAGAACTTGAGATTTTGGATATTCGCGCGATTCCCTAAGCGGTTGTACGTATTGCCGCTGATAGACTTCACCTTCGGCCTGCCCATCAAATACCAGCAGAGGTCGATCACGTGTACGCCGATATCGATCAGCGGACCGCCTCCGGATCGTTCCCGGTCGGCGAACCAACCGCCGGGATTGCCCAGCTTGCGGATGCAGGACGCCTTCGCGTAATAGATCGGACCCAGCTCACCGCTATCCGCGAACGCCTTCACGATTCTCGTATTGGAAGCGTAACGGCGGACGAAGCCAACCTGCAGCGTCTTGCCGGTTTCGTTGACGGCCCGCTCCACCGCAAGCGCCTCTTCCACCGTCTTGCTCAGCGGCTTCTCGCACAGCACGTGTTTGCCCGCTTTGAGCGCCTCGATGCTGATTTCCGCATGGGAGTTGTTCCAGGTGCACACGCTTACCGCGTCGATGTCGGGATTCGAGAGCAGCTCGCGGTAATCCGAGTAGACGTGCGGAATGTTGTATTTCTCCGCTTTGGCTCTTGCCCGCTCATCGTTCAAATCGCAAACGGCGAAAATTTCCGCATCCGCGTTTTTGTTGTAGGAGCCCAGATGCATCTCCGAAATGGAGCCTGCTCCGATGACGCCGATTCTGATCGTTGGTCTCATGGATTCAGTCACCTCGTTATGGATGGGTTTTGGTTAAACAGGACGAAGCTCGGGCCATGCCAGCTCGACGCCATTCTCTGTCAGCCGCTTCTGAAAGGCGGCCAGCTCGTCTGCGGAAGCCCGAACGTCGCGCGGCAGCAGGCCCCGATCGAGGCAATAGCTGGCGCATAGCCCCGCGGCCTCGCCGATGTTCCATTCTACGGGATGCAGCCGATAGCAGCCGTTCGTGATATGGGTGACGCCAATGTTCTTGCAGGCGGCCAGCAGGTTGTTCACCCTCACCGGAATCAGGCTGCCGAGCGGAATTTGAAACGGCAGCGACGAAATATCGATATACGGCCGGTTGCCGGTGCTCGGATGCAAGTCGATCCGATAGCAGCCGATGCCGACCGAATCGCGGAACCGCTCGGCCTTGCCGTCCGGGCGGCAGTCCGTCGCGACATGCTGCTCCAGCACCGTGAACGCCGCCTTGATCCGGCGGGATTCCCTAATGTACGGGTACATCGCGAGCCCGTCCTCCGTGCCCACGACGTCGGGCCGCAGCCTGACGCCGGGGTACCCTTTTCCCCCGTCCGGACGAGGCGCCTCAGTCTGGAGCCAATAGAGCAAGGAGAGGCTGAGCTGCTTCGCGTCCATCAGATGGCGCTGCCGCTCTTCAGGCGTAACGTCGATGATCGAGCCGAGCCAATAATCGTTTTGCGGCCAATTGACCAGCGAGATCGAGCTGCGGTAATGACCGGGGACAAAGTGCTCCTCGCTTGCGATCTGCCGGTATTGGAACAACGAGAACCGTCCGGCGCCCGGAAACATCTCGTAGCGGACGGGCTCGTTCGTAGCCGGTTTGACGCCAGTCCAGCTAAGCAGCCGATCGGGCCAAAATTCGGCGCGGTATTGCCGCCAAAATTCATAACGTTCCGGCTTCTCAATCGTATGGTCTTCGCCTTCCAAATAGTCGATGGCGAAACAATAAGTAAAGCCTTGCATATCCTGGGGCAGCGCGTCTCCGTCCACGGCATGAGGCTCCCCGGTCTCTTGCCGCGACTCGGCTCCCGTTACGTATTCGACTCCGGCCAGCGGCAACAGATCGCCGCATTCGGTAGCGTCCAGGAAGAAAGGCGCCTTCAGCTTGCGCAATTGCCCGCCGTCCAAGCTTTTAACCGTAACGGACACGATATCGTCGCCCGACGTCTCGGCGGACACGGGGACATGCCGTCTCCATATGGTAACTTTTCCGCTATGCACGTAGGGGGCGAGCTCGCTCTCCAGTACGGCGAGCGCCGCGCGGGGCTCGTGGCAAAGCCGGCTGACCGTCCCGCCGCCGGGGTTGAGCCGCTCATTCGAGCGGGCTGCCTCCGTCAGCGGGAAATGGTCGCGATAATACGCGCGGATGCCGTCGCGGAACCGTCGATAGCTTCTCGTGCAGCCGAACGATTCGATCCATGGATGCTCGTCCGGCGGCACGGCCTGGCTCGTCAATTGACCGCCGATCCACTCCGTTTCCTCCGTCAAGATGACGGTCCTCCCCGACTTGGCCGCCGCCAGCGCCGCCGCGACTCCGCCGGTGCCGCCTCCGATGATGACGATGTCGGCCTGTTCGATTCGTTCCATGTTGAGCCTCCTTCGCGTTAGATGATCTCTTTCTCGAAATATTCGAAGCTCTCGCGAATGCCCGCCGCCTCGTCTCCGACGCCTTCGTATTCAAGAACGACCGCGCCTTGGTAACCGCGCGCGTCCAGCCTGTCCAGAATGGCTTTCACTTCGACGTCGCCACGTCCAAGGTCGGCGCCTTCGAAAGCTTTGCCCTTGAGCGACTTGTAGCGGCCATCGTCCCGCCGGGCGAAATCCTTCAAGTGGACGTGCGAGACATAAGGCAGCAAAATGTCCAAAGCCACGGACGGATCCTCGTCCACCAGCAGGAAATTGCCCGTATCGAACGTGGAGCGAAGCGACGGGGAATCCACTCAGTCGATGATCGTCCTCACCTGTCGTCCGCTTCCCGCAAGCTTGCCGTGATTCTCGAGACAGAGGACGAGTCCTTCGGCTTCGGCTTGCTTTGCCGCCTTGCTTAAGCCCTCGACGATCCAGTCCAGCGCCTCCGGGAAGCTCACGCCTTCGCTTAAATTGCCAGAGAAGACGCGGATGGTCGAGACGCCAAGCGCTTGCGCGATGGGGAACGCATCCGTGATCACCTGCAATTCCTTCGCCCTCTCCTCCTCCGCCGGCTTCGCCAAATCGTTGCCGACGGCATAGCTGGAAACCGTAATGCCATGCTCGACCGCGAAAGCGATCGCCTGCGGAAGCTCCTTCCCGGCATCCTTCCAGAACACGTCCAACAGCTCGACCTGCCGATACCCTTCCTCTTTGCAGTACGAAAGAAAATCGAGCACCGTCCACCCCCGTTCTCTAACCGTGCGGTGCACGCTCCACATGCTGAGCGAAAGCTCCATGCCGCCAACCCCTTCCATCCATCTTGTCGAAATCTGCCCCGTCAACGTATCTTTGTCTTCTCCCTCATTGTAAAAGTTGGGCTTATTCGTAGATAGGGTAGAGCGATGACCTTTTTTGGTAACTTGATGAG
>JAQSXN010000378.1 GCA_029256665.1 Paenibacillus sp. | reverse complement strand
ATCTTCTCCGAGGTCATCAATCAAATTATAAAGCGAACGGCTCGCTGAGAAGATTAGGAGGTGATGGCCGATGGACGCATTTAACGAGAAGGTCCCGTACGAGAATCCTTTGCTGTCGGTTCGCATCTTCCGGACGCAGCGCAACGACTCGGATTACACGAATTGGCATTACCATAAGCAACTGGAGCTTCTGCTTATCCTGCAAGGCCAGCTCGACGTTTATTTGGAGCAGGACAGCTACCATCTGGAGCCCGGCGATCTCGTCGTCATCGGCGATTCCGAGCTCCATCGGGACAAGAGCGACAAGCAGCTGGACTATATCGTGCTTCAGTTCGATCTGGAGCAATTTTTCGACCATAGCTCCATTCCTTACATCCGTTACTTCTCGGCAACCCACGCGCCGCTGAGCAAAGCCAATTACATCTTCGAGGAAAACGCCGAGGTAAAGAAGGAAGTCGCGAGCTGCGTCACCCGGCTCTTGCAGGAAGCGACGGACAAGTCGACGGGGTACGAGCTGGCGGCGAGCATTCTCATTAAACAAATATTGCTGATGCTGCTCCGCAACGATACCCGAAAGCTGCTCGTCGAGCAAGACAACTTCGACAAGGTGCGGCTAAAGCCCGTGCTGGATTACGTGGAGAATCACCTGACCGACCGGATTCAGGTGGAGGAAGTATGCAAGATCGCCAATATGAGCTATTATTATTTCGTCAAATATTTCAAGAAAACGATCGGCCTCTCCTTCACCGAATACGTCAATTACCGTAAGGTGAAGTGGGCCGAACGGCTTCTTCTCACCAAAGACATGAGCATTTCGGAGGTCGGGGAGAAAATCGGCATGCCGAACATGGCCCACTTCTACAAAATGTTCAAAAAGCACAACGATTGTTCGCCCAAACAATTCCAGCGCAAAATGTTGACTTGGCAGCGTCAGTAATTCGTCGATTCGCGACTTGCCCTCAACCCGAAACAAAAAAAGCTCGGCATCCCTACAGTTTAGGGGTTGCGAGCTTTTTTGGCATGACGAGCTTATAACCGACTCCGCGAATCGATTCGATCTGAACCGATTGTTGGCCGAGCTCCAGCTTCTTGCGCAGCGAGCTGACATGGACGTCGACCGTGCGCTGGCCGCCGATGTAATCGAAGCCCCATACGACGTTCATCAGATCGTCGCGGGTAATGACCATGCCCGGACGTTGCACCAAATACAGCAGCACTTCGAATTCCTTGGGACGCAGCGGGATCGGTTCTCCGTTCACGACAACCTCGTATTTCTCCGGGTAAATCGCCAATTCGCCTACCGAGATCACTTTTTCGTTCGACGCAACGGGAGTCGGCTCTTCGTTCTGCGTTCGGCGCAGGACCGCCGATACGCGGGCCAGCAGCTCCGCGACGCCGAACGGCTTCGTAATATAGTCGTCGGCGCCGTGTTTCAGCCCCTGGACGACCTCTTCTTCCGCATTGCGCGCCGTTAAAATAATGACCGGCGTGCGGACGCCATGCTGGCGCAACCGGCTTAGCACCTCGAAGCCGTTCATGCCGGGCAACATGATGTCCAATATAATAAGATCGAAGCTGCGTTGAAGCGCCGTCTGCAAACCTTCGCTGCCATGGTCGATTACGGTTGTCTCGTAACCTTCCTGGGTCAAGTTGTACGACAATAACCTTGCTAATGTCGGTTCGTCTTCGATAACGAGCACTTTATGAGACATGTCGACCTCCAACCTCGTTTGCGGCGCTGCAAACGCCGCATATACGTAACGTTAACGTTTTGTTAACAGTTTACCATGATTGTTTGCGTTTGGGCTAACCTTTTCTATCCAACGTCTATTGGATGACAGGCAAATCGATCGTAAACGTCGTGCCAACCCCCACGGTGCTGGATACGGATATCGTGCCTTTATGCAGCTCCACAAGATGTTTGACGATGGACAAACCAAGCCCCGTCCCGCCCGAGCTGCGCGATCTTGCTTTGTCCACGCGATAGAACCGCTCGAATATGCGCGGCAAATCCTTTTTCGGTATGCCGATGCCGGAATCGCAAATTTGGATGCGGACATGATCGTCGCCATAGGCAAAGATGCGGATCGTGACGCGTCCGCCTTCCGGCGTGTAGTTGATGCCGTTGGACAGCAGGTTCATCATGATTTGGCGCAGCCGGTCTTCATCCGCCTCCAAATACAATCCGGACTCCACGTCGCGTTCGATCGTAATGCGCTTGCGGCTCGCTTCCGATTCCAGCAGCGTTACCGTCTTGTTCATAAACACGTCGATCTCGACAGGCGAGAACATGAGCGGCACTCTTCTGGATTCGATCTTCGATAGCTCTAGTATGTCTCCGATAAGGCGATTAAGCCGGTCGCTCTCGTCGAATATGATCTGAAGAAACGCGCGGGCCGTCTCCTCGTCCTTCACGGCCCCCCCGAGCAGCGTTTCCGCAAAGCCCTTCACCGCCGCGATCGGCGTCTTAAGCTCATGGGATACGTTCGCGACGAACTCGCTGCGCATCCGCTCCAGCCTCCGAATCGCCGATACGTCCTGCAGCACGAGCAGCACGCCGCTGAACGGACCTCCTTCGTTCTCCCGAATCTGCACCAGATTAAGCTCCAGCAATCGCTCTTCCGGGAAGTAGAACGTAATTTCCTCCCGCAGATGCTCTTTGGTATCGAGCGCTTCCTGGATGATCTGCGCCAGCTCGTATTGCTGCTTCGCCTCGGCGAAATGTCTGCCGACAAGCTCGCGCGCGGAGAAGCCAAGCACCTCTTCCGCCCTGCGGTTCATCAATAAAATTTGGCCGCCTGCGTCAATCATGACGACGCCGTTGATCATGTTGGCCAGAACGCTCTCGAGCTGGCTTTCGTTCTGCTTGATGCGGCTCATCTGCACCTGTAGGCTGTCCGCCATCGCGTTGATCGCGTTGCCGAGCTCGCCGATCTCGTCTTGCTTCGTCGTCTTGACGCGAGCGCGGTAATCCATGTTTTTGATCCGTTTGGCAACCTTAGTAATCTGCTCGAGCGGTTTAGTAAGACTTAGCGCGATCCGATAGCTGATCAAAGCGGCGACGGCGCATAATATCCATAAACCGGCGATCAGGACGATCGTCAGCTGATCGATGCTGCCCTCGACTTCCTCAAGCGTCATCGCAAGACGAACCACGTACGTATCGCCGCTGGCCTGCGTATAGGGGATGGCGACGTAGATCAAGCTCTCGCCCGCCGTATCGCTTGATCGGACGGCTTGTCCGATGCCCTTCTCCAGCGCTTCCTTCACTTCATCGCGATCGGCATGATTGTCCATCTTGCGGACGTCGTAATCGGAATCGCCGATAACGGTGCCGTCCTCCCGGATAAACGTGATCCGGGCGTCGGTGTACCCTTCGAGCTCGACGGCTTCCTCCGTATAATAATCGAATTGCTGCTCCGGCTCTCCGGCCAGCCAATCCATCTTGTTGACGATCAGATGCATCTCCCGCACCATGTTGTCTTCCAGGGCGTTGATGTGGTTGTCCTTAAAGGTCTTCATCATCAAAAAACCCGCCGCCGTTACCGATAACGCGGTCATCGCGATGATGATCAGCGTCAATCTCGTGCGAAAGCTGTTCATGTCCGTTCACTCCTCACCATTAGGGCGGCTTGCGGATGAAACGCAGCCGCCGCCGCAGGACGGCGACGGCCGTTTCACCTTGTGCTAACGTTTATCGTACATGCGTGGTCATACTTTCGCCAGCCTTGTTATTGTTAAGTTTGTGTAAAACGTAATGGTGCACCGTCGCGAGCGGCTGTTGAATCAGAATCGACAAAACGACCGGCACGGCCGCAAGAGGGCTGAAGTAGCCCATCGCCAGCACGATGCCTAACGAGATATTGCGCATGCCGGTCGCATAGGATACCGTCGTCTGCGTCTCCCGGTCGCGGAGTCCCGCCGTAAACAGGAATCCGATCGCGTAACAGATGCCGACGAGCACGACGACGATCGGCACGAGCATCGCCATGTCATGCTTCAAGTCCTCAACGTAAGGGGCGATGGCGGAGGCGTTAAGCGCAACGACGGATACGAAACAAAGCTTGGAGACCGGGGCCGCAATCGGTTTGGTCTGTTCCGCGATCCTTCCCTTGCTCCATTGATGCAGCGCCACGCCGATGACCGTTGGGAGCACGATCAAGATGGTCAAATCGAGCATGAGCGGACCCGCTTCCACCTCCACGGCCTTGCCGAAAAACATATGGATCCCGGCTGGCACGACCAGCGGACTTAGCAGCGAATCCAGCACGACCATCGCGAGCATGAGAGGAACGCTGCCGCCCGACATGCCGACCCACAATACGGACGATACGCCAAGCGGAATGATCGTGAATAGCACGAGTCCAACGACGTAAGGCGAATCGGGTCCAAATATGGCGGCTCCCGCCGCATACGCGATGCCCGCGGACAAGACATGCGCCAGCAGAAACGTCAGCGCCATGATGCCGGGGCGCTTCATGACGCCGCGCAGCTGGGCAAGCCCGCAGCCCATCGCCATCGTAAGCGTGACAAACGCGAATAAATAGGGAACGGCCGACACGTACGGACCGAGCACCCGCTCGAACGCGAATCCGAAGATCAGCGAGCCGGGGATGATGAGGAACATCCATTTTTCGAACAACGCGTTAAAGGTCAATCCAAACTTGCGTATTGCCATTAGAGTTCTCC
Organism: Paenibacillus sp.; assembly: GCA_029256665.1. Classification (GTDB taxonomy): domain Bacteria; phylum Bacillota; class Bacilli; order Paenibacillales; family Paenibacillaceae; genus Pristimantibacillus. The sequence continues at coordinate 113 of JAQSXN010000378.1, read as the reverse complement.
CGTCGAGGTTCCGATATGATTAATTCTATATGATTAATTCTATCTATAATAAACCTAATCCGCGATTCTCACCATCGTTTTGGACAAATTGTATCTGCAAGGCGGGTCAAGTC
>JAQSXN010000377.1 GCA_029256665.1 Paenibacillus sp. | reverse complement strand
GGAGTTGCGGTTGCCGAGGCACTTCACCTTGGCGATGCCGGGGTATGCTTCGCGCGCGATCCATTCGACGTCCTTCGTCGTAACGGCTCTGCCGCGATTCTTTAATCGCTGCGGTCCTCGCAGAAGCACGGCGTCCATCGATTCCGTATGGCTGCCGCCGATGGCCGGTTTCGGATTCCCTACTCTGTCGATATAAGCGATCGGCAGCTGCATGCCCGTAATTTGGTTGGCGTCCACGCGTCCGATGGAACCCGCCGTCGTGCGATAAGAGATGCGGGCCAGCCGGTCGTATTCGGCCGATGGCGATCGTCCTCGCATGCCGTCGCCAAACTGAAGCAAGCCGCCGGCCCGATCGGGCGAGTAATGGCGATCGTCCGGACCGGAATCCGCAAGCGACGAAACGGCCTTCCATCTGACCCAGAAGCGGATCATCCCGCCTTCGCCGTCTAGCTGCGCATAACAATCATCCGGCTCGGCGTTCAACATTGCCGCGCGCTCGGAAGGCGTGAAATCTGCCAGCTCGTCTAGCCAAACGGCCTCGTCCACGAACGCGCTAGGCGTTAGCACGACAAGCCCGTCGGCGGGAATCGTCATCTCCCGCTCCTGACTCACCTGTTGGACGACGGCGATCGTATTGATGCGAATGCTCTCCGCGACCGGGGTGCCTGGATAGGCATCGCTGAACCGGCTGTCCCGATTGACCGCGCGGATCCAGTACCGGTCATGTCCGAACAGGCGGGCGACCGCCATCTCCTGCGGACCTACCCAGCGCCATTCGCCGCTCATGCCGAACCCGTCCGTTCCATCCTCGATCTTGAGCGGTTTCCATTCGAAACGGCCGTTCTCGCGGCATAGCGCCTCCCAGTCCATCCATGGCCGCTCTCCGCCGGTCACGTATCGCCCAGCGAGCTCGAAGTGCAAGCGTAGCGGTCCTTTTTGCGGAGGGTGATCGAATGCCAGGTAGACGGAAGGACAAGGCGCCGGGATACATTCGAACGGCTTATACGGCTCCACGCCCTGAACCGCGGACAACCCCCGGTCCCGATCATCCGCGTTGTTTCTCGAATAGACGTCCTGCGGGGCGAATACCGTCTGCGAGCCGGTCGCGTAAGACAGCCTCGGCATCTCCAGCCACGGAGACATGTATTGCATGATAGGGGCGATTACAGGGTCCGTCTGCAGCACGCGCGCGCGCACCCAATATTGAAATACGCCGTTGACGTATGTTTTTTCCATATCCTCCGGGCATTCGAACGCTAGCGTAAACGGCTTGACGGCCTGTTCCGGCAGTTCCTCGAAAAAGGCGGCGTAACGCTCGTTGCCCGGCAGCACGTTCCAGTTGCTGCCGTTCCAATATTCCCATACGACCTGCCTAATCCGGATGCGCGGCGGATCCTTTTCATCAAACTCCGACGTCCGCATAACCATCTTCCATTTGACCTCGGGGTCCGGCGCCAATCGCAGCCGGTTCGCTTTGGCCATGGCCGAGAACGTAAGTTCCAGCTTGCTCTCCCGCTTGCTGAACGCTTCTTCGCTGGATAGATAGAAGACGGAATAAGGAACAAAATGTTCGCCGAACGGGTAGGAGCCTTCCTCGGACAGCGCCATGTCGTTAAAGTACAGGTGCTCCGGTCTGATTCGCTCCAAATCTCCGGCAGCGTCATGCGAGACGCGCAGCCTCAGCTTGTCCATTTCGAGCTGCTTGCCTAGTATGGGGGAGGCGGCTCCGGCTATCGGCTTGACCGAACATTTGATCCAGCGGCCTTCAATCCCTTGATGCGTCGTCAAATCCAGCTTGCCCGGCACGCTCTTGTGCAGCATGATCAGATTGCCGGCCGCGACCGCGGATTGAAACGGCTTCCACTCATCGCCGCTGTAGTAGCTCCATGTTACGTGATCGGAAGCCAGCGCAGCCGCTAGCTCGGGTTCGGCATACCGCTTCTCGTGATGAAACACGTTGATATAGACGCGGCACGGCCGATCTACAAATAACTGATCATCATGCCGGATGAACAACGTATGCTCCTGCTCGTTAGGCGCCGATTGCGTATCAAACAGAGGAACGGGGGCGGCCGTACCTGTCTCCAGCTTCTCGTCGTATGAACGGGCAACCGTTACGATTTCGTCCCTTGCGGGATTAACGTTCACGATAGCCATCAGCTTCGCCGGCGTTGCCGCGAGCGCTCCTTCCGTTTCGAAGACGAGCGGCTCGCCGCCTTGCGGATTCGGAGCGGTCAGCTTAAGACCGGCCGGCACGTGAACGGGCTCCGTAGAGCCTTCGCTCAGCCGGAAGACGACTCTGGACCTTGCCGGGCGGGGAGGACTCAGCTTCACCTCGATCAGATCGAGGAAGGAGAGCAGATGATTCATGGGCGCGCCGTTAAGCCGCTGCACCGTCTCCTCCAGCATCTCTCCGGCGATGTAGGCAAGCCCGGTCCCCGCGTCCGGCTGATCCAGCGAGAAACGCCATTCCGGCGTATAATGCGGCGCCATCTCTTTGAACTTCTCCATATAGGTGGATAAGTTGTTTGTATTGATTCTCGGAGGCCGACGCTGCCCGCCGCCTGTTCCCGCATATGTCATGTCCGCTGCCCGCTCCCGTTATTTCGTGCCTTCCTCCAGATAGAAAGGATAGACCTGGTTAAAGAGATTGTTCGTCGATCTTACCGTATACCCCACCTCGAGCAAAACGCGGCCGTTGCCCACCGGGTCCGGGCGAGCCGTCACCTCGATGTCCTTCACCCTTGGCTCCCAGTCCCGAATGGCTTCCTTGACGTCGCTCGCGATAAGCCGCATCGACATGTCGTCCGTCGTGCCGAACACGAATCCGCGGAGTCCGCAGCCGAAATCGGGGCGCATCAGCCGTTCGCCCTTCGAGGTCCGGATGATGATCCGGATCGCTTCTTCTATGTCTTCTTCGCCTTCGGACATCCGAATGCGGCCTGTCGTTTTGTCTACCTGCACGGGAAACTTCCACCCTTTTCCTAAGAATGGCGCTGACATGTCGGATTCCCCCTCCGGCGTTAATTGATTTTGACCATGGAACCTTTGATGTTAATGAGGCCGTCCGACTTAATGTCGAGCATACCCGCCGCTTTGAGCGACATGGAAGCCGTCGCTTCGACCTTTACTTCGGTACCCTTAACCGTCAGGGACCCCGTGCCGCTGATCGTCACGTTGCCGCTCGAAGTCAGCTCCACCTTCGACGTGCCGGATAAGACGGTTACTTTTTTGCCGGTCTGGTCCAGCTCCACGCTATGCTGCGTGTCGGCCGATGCCGCTTTGATGCTTCCATCCTTGTCGGATAAGACGATGGAGTGTCCCTTTTTCGTTTTGACCGTGATGGACTCGTCGCCTTCCTTGTCGTTGAACGTGATTTCATGGCCGGATCTGGTTTTGATTTTGCGAATGTTGTTGCTTTCGTCTCCGGCTGGCGGCTTGTCCTGCTTGCTCCACAACGAACCGATCACGACCGGTTGATCCAGTCGTCCCATCAGGAAAGCGACGAGAACCTCGTCGTTAACCTCAGGAATAAACAAGGAGCCCCTGTCGTTTCCGGCCATCATCGTCGCCACGCGGACCCAATCCGATTCCAGCTCGCCTTCGCGCTGAGGGAACTTAAGCTTTACGCGGCCAAGCTTCTCCGGATCCTTGTTATTCGTAACGATGGCGTTCCATACGCCCGACAATTGCTCGGAGGGCATGGAGCGCACATGGTGGTCGAAGAACCCGGGGTACATGGATTTCATAATGAGTTCCCCTCCGCTTCGAATTGTACGGTATACCCTTCCGTCGCATCCAGACGGTGCACGACTCTAGTCATCAGCAGGTTGCGATCCATTCCCGTGCCTAATCCGGTAAGCGATATCAGCTCGCCCGGCAGCATCTCGGGTAGTCCGACGCAGGTTCCCTGGCCTTTGATTAGATCGCGCGACAGCTTGTTCAGCATCGCGGTTGCAAGATGCTTGGCTTCTTCGACCGACGATACTTGCGTGTAGATCGTTTCGATCTTCCGTGCCGACAACGCTCCAGCCAGGCTCGGCCCGCTCTTCGCGCCGCTGATGGAGGTAATCGTCTTGGCCGTGCCCTCGATGGGCTTCTTTGTCGCCGTATCGAAGCCTCTTACTTTAACCTCGGAGGTTTGTCCCGTCACGTCCACCGTGAAATTGAAGTCGATTAAGCTGTAGCCGTACTTGAGCTCGACGATGGGCGTTCCGCTTGTAGCCCGCTTGCGGAAGTGCAGCTTGCTGCCGGTCACGTGGAATAAATAGTCGTTATCCTGCGCAAGCGATTGGACAAAATGGAAGTCGCTGACGCCGATTTGCTCGATCGTGTTTTTTTTGATCGTGAGCGCCTCGACATCGGCGGTTAGGCCGTACTCGGATGCGATCGTGCTGACCACGTCGCTGTCTTTCACTTCATTCCACACCTTGGATCTTGCCGATCTCATCATCAGCATGGAACGATCCATCGCGGTGACCGTGACGGTAGGGCTGCCGCTTGAGGAGTAGTCGATCGAATAACCGGTGATCAGACCCTCGAATACGCTGCCCTTTTTGTCCGCGTAACCTAGCTTGACGACCAGCACTTTGCCTGGCGCGATCTTCGTGTTGACCCAGTTCAGCGTCGTGGTGCTCCAATCGTAGGCGTTCAGAATGGTGAATCGCGCAACGTCGGCTTTGGCATCGGTCGTCAAGTCCACCTCGACCCATCCGATCGCCATCTCTTCCATTTTCGCGGATTCGCCATCGATCATGATTTCGCATTCCGGAGCGTTAAAATTGCCGTATTTGCCTTCCAGATCGCTCATGTTAT
>JAQSXN010000376.1 GCA_029256665.1 Paenibacillus sp. | reverse complement strand
CACGGCCGGTCTTTGCGCAGCCCTTCGTCCTCTTGCAATTGATCGAGAAGCGCCGGCGCAAGCGTCCCTCCCAGCAGCCTTCCGTGCATAGGCCCGCTGCCTGTCAGCCTAAGACGAAGCATGACGTTCCGTCCTTCGCCGGCCTCGGAGGCTTCGGCCGTCGCAGCCCGCAGCTTGCCCAGCAGTTCTTGCTCCGTGGAGATCCCTTCGATGGAGACGGACCGCTCCAGCCATCTGACGGTATCGAGAGCCAGAAAGGATAGCTCCGTCGCGCCGCCGGCCGTCACGTCGACGATGTAGCAGCCTTTGGCCTCCAGTTCTTTGGGATGCCGCCCTTGCGTGTTGCCCGAGTAGACGACATGGGGATGCCGGTGCAGCACTTCCCGTTTGTGAATATGTCCCAGCGCCCAATAATCGAAGCCCCCTCGGGCGAGCTGATCCAGCGAGCACGGGGCGTAGCCGTCATGCGACGGATCGCCTCCGACGTTGCCATGCAGCAACGCGATATGATACGGAGCGTCTCCTTGAACGACGTAGCTTTGGGCCAAATTCGCCGTTACCGCTCTCTCCCCGTATGACATGCCGTACACGCGTGCCGCAAGCTCTCCCTTTCGCGTATAGGCGGGAGCCGAGTGCAGCCGGCGCGCTCCGAAAATATGTACCGAGGAAGGAAGCTCGAGCTTTGCTCTCCTTCCTCCCAAGTGATCATGGTTGCCGTGAATGGCGTACACGGCGATGCCGTGAGCCGCAAGCTTCTCCCACTCCTTGACCAGCGCGAACTGGGCGCGGAGCGAGCGGTCGGCTTCGTCGAACAGATCGCCGGCTATGACGACGAAGTCGACCTCGCGCTCGATCGCCGCGTCCGTAAGCTTCCTAAGCGCGGCGAACGTCGCGGCGGACAGTGCCTTCCTGATCTCTTCCGGCGCTTTCGCGAGACCTCGGAACGGGCTGTCGAGATGCAAGTCCGCCGCATGGATGAATCGAAACGGAACTCCCATTCGTTACCTCCTCCGCATCAGGATTGCTGCTGTTCCGGCTTTTGGCCGAGGTACACTTTTTTGAGCTGGGCGATGACTCTTTGCAGAGAATACGCCTTCTTCGCCTTGTTCCAGCCCGCTCTTGCGAGGTTATGGCGATAGACGGGATCGGACACGACCTTCTCCAGCGCTTCGGCCAGCGCCATATGATCCTCCGGCTCAACAAGCAGCCCGTTGACTCCGTCGTCGATTTGCTCGGCGATGCCGCCCACGTTCGTCCCGACGAGCGCCAGCCAGCACAGCGCCGCTTCCGCGAATACGGAGCCGAACGCTTCCGCGCGGGAAGGCAGGACGAAGACGTCGAAGAACGGCATAAATTCTTCCGGATGCAGCATATAGCCGTAGAAAATGATGTCGTCGTACAAGTCCAGCTCCTGGGCTAACGTCTCTAACTCCTTGCGCATCGGTCCGTCTCCGATGATATGAAGCACGAACGGACATCCGCGGCGCTTCAGCTCGGCGCAAGCCCGGAGCAGCACGTCAAGACCTTTCGCCGGAACGAGCCGGCAAACGGTAATGAGCTGCGTAACGGCGTTTTCGTGCGCGATCGGCTTGAATCGCTTCTCGTCGAAGCCGTTCGGAATGACCTTGATGTCTTCCGAACGGCTCACGAACGGCGCGATATAGGCGCGGAACGATTCCGATACGGTCGTCAGCAGATCGGCTTTCGCTTCCAGCTCCTTATATATGGAGGTCAGGAACCGGTGCTCCACGCCGCCTTCCCGGATCTTGCCGTTCAGCATCAGCTCGCGCTCGTAGCTGGAATGAATCGTCATGATCAGCGGCGTATCGGGATATAGCTGCTTCATGACAAGCGCCGCTATCGGGTGGTGCGCATGAATGATGTCGTACGACTTCTGAAGCCGCAGCTTCGTCCACCATACGTAATCCTTGTAGGTCTGAATATATTTATCGACGAGCGGGTTGCCGCCGAATTCGCGATGGTCGAACGTCTCGAACGCGACCTCCTCCTGGCCTTTGCCCCTAACGCGCTTGGGCAGGGAAAACAGCTCCATTCCCCATCCCATCTTGATGAACCGATCCTGAATATAAGGCACCATCGAGGATACGCCCCCCGGCTGCTCCGGCGGGAAAAACAACGCTTGCAATATATTCATGCGCCCAACTCCTGGTCAAAAAAGTCTAAAGCGAAAGAACGCTTCGAAAATGGCGAGTAAGTGATGGACCAAAAAAGAAACGATCGAGCGGCTAGCTACTTACTACTGTAACACCGTTGCGGTTTTTTCGCATCCGTTTAATCCTTTCGCGGGCAAATGTCGCGTTGCGCCAATTTAGGACGTATAATCGGATCTTGTCTTTCTTTCGCGATTCGCCCGCGCGCGGCTATGGCCGTTATGCGGATTGTTGCCGATATAATAAAGGTGGCAAAAAAAACTTGAAAACCAAGCGGATTTAAGCCAAACTATAAGTAACATTCGAACATATGTTTCTGTGCGGCTATTGCCGAATCCTTACACTTCTACATAAATGGTGGTTGACTACATGACAATGATGCAATGGCTTACGGGACCAAACGGCGTGCTTTTTTCTTCGACGTCCGTGATCGTGATTCTGATTTTGATGCTCTTTATGTCGATCAAGCTGTATGCCAGTTACCGCAACAAACAGACATACCGCTGGCTGATTACCGCGATCGCCCTCATGATGGCCAGGCAGGGCGCGCTTATCGCGCTTGCCTTCCCCGGCCGGATTCTCTCGCCCTGGATCTATCTGGCTTCCAGCATGCTCCAAATCGTTTCGTTTATCATGATCAACTTCGTATTTATGAAATTGTATACATACCGCACCGCGGAGCTGCGCGGCCTGCCGTTCCTGCTTATGTCCGGAGCCGCGCTGGCGCTGGCGGCGGCCCAATACGGCATCGCGCCGTTCGGCGCCGGCAACGCGGCGACAAGCTCGTTCCCGCTGCTGGACATTTATATGATCGTCGTGACGCTCATTATTTTGCTCGCTACGCGAATCGCCGACCTGAGTCCCAAATATTATGCGGCGCTAATCGTCTATTGCGTGGGCGAGCTTGCCCGGATGGCGGACTCGTACGTCTTCCATGGCGAACAGACCTGGCTGCCGCTGCTTGCTCTGCTCCTGCCCATCGTCTACTTCAGCCTGATGTTTATGTTGTTGTTCGAATGGGTCATCGAGCGGCTCATGTCCACCTATCAATCGTCTATCGTCGACGGGCTTACTGGGTTGTACAATCGCCGCCACTTCAGCGCCAAAGCCGAGTCGCTGCTCAAAGGGAGCAAGTCGATGGCCATCATTTTCTGCGACATCGACAACTTCAAGAAGCTGAACGATTCGCAGGGGCATCTAAAGGCGGACATCGTGCTGAAGCGGGTCGCCGAAATCATTAAAGAAGAGTCCAGCGGCATCGGTTCCGCGGGAAGGTACGGCGGCGAAGAACTGCTTGCGTGCATCAGCACGGAACGGGTCAAGCCCGACGTTGTCGCGGAGAGCATTCGCAAACGCATCGAGAACGAGACGATCGTTACCGTCAGCGTGGGCTACAGCACCTCCAAGGAGAGCAAGTCCGTGCAGGAGATGGTCAAGCAGGCCGACGAAGCGATGTATTATTCCAAGACAAGCGGCAAAAACCGTGTATCCAGCTTCAAGGGCATGCCCGCCTCCGCCAAGAGCTTAGTCTAGCGGAGCCGACATTCGCTGCAAACAAGAAACCTCCAGAACCGCTTGCAAGGCGGCGAACCGGAGGTTTCTTGTTTTGGGCCCGTATGCTGCGACTATCGCCGATCGATGCAACCTATCCGTCGAGCGTGCCTCTCAGCACCGTAACGGCATGGCCGGAGAGAATGACGCGATCGTCCTGCAGCCGCATGCCTATCAAGCCTCCTCGAGCGGAAGCTTGGTAGCCTGTCAATTCGGCGCGTCGCAATCGTCTGCCCCAATACGGCGCGAGCGCGCAATGAGCGGAGCCCGTGACGGGATCCTCGTCGACCCCGATGCCCGGATAAAAGGCGCGAGAGACAAAATCGACCGCAGTGCCTTCCAATAAGCCGCTTCCGTTAGCGCGGCTCGTCACTACGACGCCTCTTGCATCAAGCTTGCGCAACAGGCCGAAATCGGGGTTCAACGATCGGACGGTATCCTCGCGGTCGACTTCTACGATATAGTCCATCCGATTGCGCCCGACATATCTAGGAATGAGGCCCAGCCCTTCCAGAAGCTCTTGCGGCGCTTGCGCGGGTTCGGGAGGCTCGGCCGGAAAGTCCATCGCGATCGAGCCGTCCTGGACGCCCCTTCTCGCGCTCAACCTGCCGCTTAACGTGGCGAACACCGCCGCTTCGCTTAGCTCCAGCCTCCCGGTCTCCCATAACACGTGCGCGGCGGCGAGCGTCGCGTGACCGCATAGTTCGACCTCCGCTTTCGGCGTAAACCACCTGAGCCCGTATTCGCCTCCGCGCCGCTCGACAAACGCGGTCTCCGACACATTCATTTCCGCGGCGATCGCGGCCATCTCCGTTTCTTCCATCGCTTCGTCCACTAGACAGACCGCGGCGGGATTGCCTCCAAAGCGGCTCTTCGTAAACGCGTCTACCATATAAATCGGCCTGTGCATCCGGCAACGCTCCTCCCTTTCGGCAAAAAAAAGAACCTGCTCCCGCAAGCTCTTCGCTTATGTTAATCTTGCAGCGGAATTAGTAGCTCAACCGGCTCCTCTTCCCAATGCTGCTCATCGATGTAGAACAACTCCAGCGATACAGCGCTGTCTTCTTTCTCCCACTGCTGTTCGGCCATCCACGACTTTAACTGCTCGTAGCCTTCGCCAATCC
>JAQSXN010000375.1 GCA_029256665.1 Paenibacillus sp. | reverse complement strand
GGGCGTTTGTTTGTTCCCATCCCAGCCTTATCGATCTATCGATCATATGCAGGGAACCGTTGCTTCACCGCATCCGTCATCCACTCGTTCACTTCCCAGAGATCCGACACCGGCTTGTTAGTGAAAGGATCGGTCGGCATATACCCCGGCGGGCCGAATTCGGCCGTGAAAGTCGCCTCCTGCTTGCCCGACTCGCTTTGATGAGCAAAAATCCGCTCCCACCAGCCCATGAATAAGCTCAATTCCTTCGCAAAAAACGGAGACGCCGGGTGCGGCACCTGAGGTCCTTCCGGAAAGCCGATTCGGCCATGGACGTGGACCGCCCTCGTAATCGCAAGCGAGATCGCCTCCTCCTGATCGTCCAGATGAGACTCGCAGACGTTCATCCAGTGGCTGAAGTCCGCCGTAATGCGAAGCTCGGGAAATTTGTTCAATAGCCTTGCCGTCGTCCATGGGGCGAACATCGCGCGGCCGCGATGCGTCTCGTGTCCGACCCGAATGCCCGACGTCTGCTCGATCTGCAGCGCTTTCTCGTAGAAGCGGTCCTGATCGGACTCGCTCATGCTGTCCTTGGCGCTATGGCAAACGATCAAGACCGGCTCGAAGCCAGCCGCCCGCTCGACCTGCTCCTCGAAGCTTCTGACATGATCCCCTGACGTGAATGTCTGAATGATGTAAGATAATCCGTGACGCTTAAGCGCCTGCTTGAACCCGGCTTCGTCCTCGAGGCTTGGCATCGGTGCTTCGACGCCCGCGTAACCTGCTTCCGCGGCGCGCTTCAGCAACTCCTCGTAGGTTCCCTCTTGTCCCCATAATGCTTTGAATACGTTTATCTTCAACTCTTTCACTCCTTCTTCAAGCCCATTGGCATCATCATGCCGTTATCCATGCCCATCATCGCGACGCTTTGGCCCGCCTCGTCCTCGTCCGTAGTTCCTTTCGGCCGATTCCATCATCGTCTCGCCCCCGGCTCCAACCCGATTTGTTTGCGGTACTCGCGAGGCGACATGCCATGCTTTCGCTTGAACGTTTTCTCGAAATGGGGAATCGTGTTGAATCCCGCCGCATAACAAATTTCGGTGACCGCGAGCCGCGTGCTCCCGAGCAGAGCGGAGGCGAACTGAAGCCGTTTCTCGCAGACGTACTCCTGGAAGGAGACGCCCGTTTGCTTATGAAAGCATTCGCTGAAGTAATTCGCGGACAAACCGGAATAAGCGGCGATCGTGCCAAGCGTAATCGGCTCGCGGAAGTGATGCTGCAAATACACGAGCGCCTTCTGGACGGAAGGATGGATGTTGTCGTCCGGCTCCCAAGGGCCGGCTCCCGCTCCCGACTCCAAGCTTTTCCTCGCCAGAAAGACCATCACCCGCTCCACGCTTCCTTCAATAAGCCATTCGTTGCCGAATCGCCGCTCCTCCGCCTCTTCCCATATCCGCTCGAACTCCGTCTCGAGCCGAATGAACTCGTCCCCCTGCAGCGTATGGACATGGGGGTCGCCGCGCTGCAATAATCGTTCCGCAAGCGCGGGCTTCACCCAGGCATCCCGAAAAATCATATTGAATAGGAGAATCGTCTCCCCTTCGTCCGGCACGATCTCGTGAAAGTCGGCCGTCGATAGCAGAAAGACCATTCCCCTGCCGAGAGGGAATGGTTTTCCGTTGACCATATGGCTGCCCTTGCCTGACATAATGAATCCCATTTCGAAAAAATCATGCCAATGGGTCTCGAATCGCTGATCGACGACATGCTTGAAAATCCGGTAAGATTCGTGACTCTCGAGATATTGGCTTCCGAGCAGTCGTTCCGGCGCCCGATTCTCCCGCATGGCTTCACCCCGTTTTAGTATCGATTATACATTTACGAACGGGCTGCCGGCTAGGTCTACTCCTCTTGCCAGCCAGATTTTGTGATTCGCGTTTTTATCCGCGACGACCTTGGCGTCGGTGGCGAAGTAACGCATCGTGTAGCCGCATCTGCGAAATTCGCTTGTGTTCGGCGCCGCGCCGTGGATGATGCGGGAATCGTGCAGCGAGCATTCGCCGGGCTCCAGCTCGAAGTAAACCGCCTTGTCGTGATCGACTTTTTTGATCTCCGTGCTGAAAATATTTTGGCTGCCGTCCACTTCTCCATACTCCGAGAATCCGTTCGCGTGCGTGCCCGGAATGACGCGCATGCAGCCATTTTCTTGCGTGCTGCGGTCGATGGCAAGCCATACGGTAACAATTTTGTCGAAGCGGCTGAGGCGCCCGTTCCAGTAAGCCGAATCCTCGTGCCAAGGCGTCTGCTTGCCGACCAGCGGCTCCTTGCAGATGAAATGGCTGGACCACAGTCCGATATTCGGTCCGATAATCGGCTCGACCAAATCCAGCACTTCGTCGCTAAGAAGAAATTTCATCAGCCGCTCGTCGCGGAAGTGAGGCGTGTCCAGCTCGCTGTTCAGCTTTCTTCCGACCTGCTCCCACTGCTCCTCGAAAATATCGCTTAATTCCTTCATTTTCTCCGGTCCGAACAATTGCTTCTTATGAAGCAGGTAACCGTTCTCCCGATAAAACTCCGTTTCTTGCTTCGACAATACCGCGTTATTCATGGGCAACCCCTCCGTTACGACGATTGTGTTCTACATGCTCATCATAACAGGGGTCGACTGGCGGTTCTTCCTGTCGGTTCGGAAAAAGTACGCTTATCTTCGGATGTTAATACGACGTTTTTTTAAGAGGCTAGCTTTACCTATTCATCCATACCTATGACCCTATAGCTTTCTCCCTTGTGTGCGAACCAGGAGACCATGCATGCATCTTCAACCGATCCGCTTACCGCCTCTCCGTCTACCGTCGTCACGACAAACGGGTGACCGGCGCGAACCCGGCACATGCCGTCGTGTCGCGCATGAATTATCGCGTCCGACAATTTCGCGCCCGTCCACCGGATGTCAACCTCGAATCCCCCCTTCGCCCTGAGGCCGGTAACTTCTCCTTGCGACCATGCGGCGGGCAAGGCCGGCAACAAATGAATGTCGCCTAAGTGACTCTGGAGCAACATCTCGGCTATCCCGGCCGCGCCTCCGAAGTTGCCGTCGATCTGGAATGGCGGATGATTGTCGAACAAATTGGGCAGCGTCGAATGGGCTAGCAGCTCGCGTAGATTATCATGCGCCTTCTCGCCATCTTCGAGCCTTGCCCAAAAATTGATGATCCATGCCCGGCTCCAACCCGTATGTCCGCCGCCGCCTTCAAGTCTTCGTTCCAAAGTGACTCTTGCCGCGTTAGCCAATTCCGGTGTCGTTATGGTCGATATTTGCTTGCCGGGATGAAGAGCGAACAGGTGGGAGATATGGCGGTGTCCCGGCTCCGCTTCTTCGTAATCCTCCAGCCATTCCTGAATTTGACCGTATTTGCCGATGCGGGGCTTCGGCAGCTTATGCATGATGTTGCGCCATACCCGTTGATGATCCTCGTCTCGATCGAGAATTTGCGCCGCAGCGATGCACGCTTCGAATAGCTCATGCAGAATTTGCGAATCCATGGACGGCGCGATGCAGAGAACTCCGGATTCGCCACTCGGCAGCAAATACGTATTCTCGGGCGAAACCGACGGGGTCGTGACCAACAGCCCCTCCTCCGTTTCCGTCAGGAAGTCGACGAAAAAAGCGGCCGCGGCCGCGATTGTCGGGTACGCCCGTTCAAGGAAAGCGCGATCCGGGCCATACTCGTAATGCTGCCAAAGATGCAAACAAAGCCAAGCCGCGCCCATTGGCCAGTAGGTGGCCGGTACATACTTGTCCTGCGGGGCGGTATCCCCCCACAAATCCGTATTGTGATGCGCCACAAAACCTCCGCAGCCGTACATGACGCGCGCCGTCGTCGCGCCGGGCTCCCGCATGCGCTCGATCAAATCGAACAAGGGCTCGTGAAGCTCGGCAAGATTGCCGGACTCCGCATGCCAGTAATTCATTTGGGCGTTAATATTGATCGTATATTTGCTATCCCAAGGCGGCAGCATATGCTCGTTCCATATTCCTTGCAGATTGGCCGGGAGCGAACCGGGACGGCTGCTCGACAACAGCAAATAACGGCCGTATTGGTAGTATAAGGCGAATAGTCCGTGATCCTGCTCCCCTGCTTGCAAGTGCTGCAGCCGACGATCCGTTGGAAGCGAATCACATTCGTCAACCGACGCCAATCGCAGCGATACGCGGTGGAAGAAACTCCGATAATCGGTTACATGCCTATCTCGCAATGACTCGTAAGACAATCCGCCGGCCCGGTTTAATCTTTCCGCTACGGCAGCATGGGGATCGGAATGCCGGTATGTCGTTGCCGCCGCAATCAGCAACGTAACGGAATCGGCGCCGCGAACGATTAGATGCTCTCCGATCGTTTCTACGATTCCTCCGGTCGCCAAGGCGGACACGCCGCATACAAAGGACGATCCCCCGCTCCCCCCGCATTCGCCCCCCATGAACAGGGTTCGTTGATCGAACGATGTCATCCCGTCCAGATAACGATTATTGCCCCGAGCCAGCCTTGCCTGAAAGGAGATCGAACCAGGCTTGTCCGCAAGCAACCGTATCGCCATAATTTGATCCGGGCAGCTGGCAAACATTTCGCGAGTAAAGCGAACGCCTTCGGATTCATAGGCAACGGTGGCTAGCGCGTCGTCCAATTCCAGCGTTCGAATATATTCGCCGTATCCCTCGATTCCTTGGAAGGATATCCACAGATCTCCGAGCGGCATGTAATGCCGTTGCGACTCCGGCACGCCGGATAACGCCAATTCGGCAAGTTCCTGCGCCTCCGCAAGCTTGCCGGCCTTCAATAATCCGCGAACCTCCTCCAGTCGGCTGAGCGCGTCCGGATTGTTACGGTTCCTT
>JAQSXN010000374.1 GCA_029256665.1 Paenibacillus sp. | reverse complement strand
GAGTTTATCGAAACCAACTATTCCGACCTGAGCCTCAGCCTGCAGTCGATCGCGACCTACTTGAAGATGTCGCCGGCTTATGTCGGAAGGATCTTCAAACAATACGAGCAGCAATCGGTCGGCGACTACCTGAACGACTACCGGCTCGAGAAGGCTCGCGAGCTGCTGGTCGGCAGCGACTATAACGTCAAGGAAATCGCCGATTATTTGGGCTTCAGCAATTCGAGCTATTTCATCACCTTGTTCAAGAAAAAATACGGAGTCACGCCGAAGGAATACCGTCTGAACGTGACGCTGGGCTTATAGATCGCGGGTCCTTGACGCTTTTGCCGATTTTATCGCGATTTCGGTATCCGATTTCATACTTTATCCGCTTTTCAAGATTTAACTCAATCCTCCCTTATGCCATGATGTGATCCAAGGCCGATCAGATCAACAGGAATAAGGGAGGTGAACCAACATGAAGAAACGCCGTTTCCGATTCGGCAAGGGTGACCGGGAGTTGACGCTGCTCGCGCTGCCGTCGATTCTTTATATTTTCGTATTCAGTTACGTCACGATGTTCGGCGTCATCATCGCCTTCAAGAATTACCGGTACGACAAAGGAATTCTAGGCAGCGAATGGGTCGGACTCAGCAACTTCGAGTTTTTCTTTATTTCCGAGAAGGCGTTTATCGTCACGCGCAACACCATTCTGTACAGCCTCTGGTTTTGGGTCGTCACGACGCTCGGGGCGCTGCTCGTCGCGATTCTTCTGAACGAAGTGTCGCGCAAGTGGAGCAAATACTACCAAACCATCATGTTTTTGCCCACCTTCGTATCGTGGGTCGTCGTGATGTTCTTGGCGCAGATGTTCTTAAGCCATGATTTCGGTTTTCTGAACCGCTTTTTCGAAACGATTGGACTGGAACGCGTTCGCTGGTATCTGGAGCCCGCCTATTGGCCGCTCATTCTGACGCTCGCCCATCTATGGAAAGCGATCGGCTTCTCCGCCCTCGTCTATTACGCGGGCATCGTCGCGATCGATCCTTCCTACTATGAGGCCGCGCGCATGGACGGCGCCACCCGCTTCCAGATGGCCCGGAAAATTACGATTCCGATGCTGGCGCCGCTCATCATCATCTTGATGATCATGGCGATCGGCAACATGTTCCGAGGCGATTTCGGACTGCACTTTTTTGTCTCCAACAACGCGCCGCTCTTGTACAACGCCACCGATATCATCGACACCTTCGTCTATCGCGCGCTCAGCGTCAGCGGGGATATCCCGATGGCCACGGCCGTCGGCTTGTACCAGTCCTTAGTCGGCTTGCTTCTCGTCGTTGGCGCCAACTACACCGTTCGCCGAATCAGCGAAGAAAACTCATTATGGTAGGAGAACAACACATGGAAACAAACGCAACGCGGCATAACCGAATCGTAGGCGGCCTGTTAAATGCGTTCTTTATCGCGATGTGCGTTCTGATCGTCGCTCCCTTCGTCCTGATCGTCTCCGTCTCGCTGACGGACGAAAGCACGCTTATGACGTACGGCTACTCGTTCTTGCCAAACCAGATCAGCTCGCTGGCTTACGAGTACCTGTTCCAGACGCCGCTCGTCCTGATGCGCGCTTACGGCAATACGATCTTCGTCACGTTAATCGGAACGCTGCTCAGCATGCTGATGACCAGCATTATCGGATACGCGATATCGCGAAGGGACTATTCGCTCCGTTCCCCGCTGACCATATTCGTGTTTATCCCGATGATGTTCTCGGGCGGACTGGTGCCCTTCTACATTCTGATGACGCAATATTTGCAGCTCAAAAATTCGTTGTGGGCCATTATTTTGCCGGGACTTATTTCGCCCTTCTATATTCTGATCATGAAAGGGTTCATGGGCAAAATCCCGTACGAAATCATCGAATCGGCGAAGATGGACGGGGCCGGCGAATTCCGGATTTTCTTCCGCATCATCCTCCCTCTGTCCACGCCGGCGCTCGCAACGCTGGGACTGTTCACCGCGTTTAACTATTGGAACGAGTGGTTCAACGCGCTGCTGTTCATCGACGACGACAAGCTGGTTCCGCTGCAGCTGCTCCTCGTCCGCATTATGAACACGCTCGACTTTCTGCGCAACAACAGCGAGTATATTCAAGGACTCGGCATCGACATGAGCCAATTCCCGAACGAATCCGTCCGGATGGCGCTCGTCGTGCTCGTGGCCGGTCCCATGATGTTTGTCTTTCCGTTCTTCCAGCGTTATTTCGTGCAGGGGATGACGGTCGGTTCGTTAAAGGGGTAAATCACATTGGAGGGGTTCATATGAAAAAGATACAAATGACGATGCTTCTGCTTCTAAGCTTCATCCTCATCCTGTCCGCTTGCAGCGGCGGAAACGGCAACGGCAATGGCGGCAACAACGACGGCGGCAACAAAGGGGAGACGGCCGCTCCGTCCGATGCTTCCGGTTCGGCGGACGGCGGCGAATTACCCGAAGTGGAGCTGATCTGGTATTACGGGGTCTCCCAAGTATCGCCGGATCAGAAGCAGATCGAAGAGGAAGTCAACAAAATCATCAAGCCCAAAATCAACGCGACGGTCAAGCTGCAGCCGATCGACTTCGGCAGCTATACGACCAAGCTGAATACGGCAAGCGCGGCGGGCGAGAAATTCGACCTCGTCTGGACGGCCAACTGGGCGTTCAACTACGACGAGAACGTGAAGAAAGGCGCCTTTATTCCGCTCGACGAGCTGATTGACGAATACGCTCCGGAAACCAAGAAAGCGATCCCGTCCTTCACTTGGGACGCGACCAAATATCAAGGCGAAATCTATGCCGTGCCGAATTATCAAACGATCACTTCGCGTTACGGCGCGAGCATCCGAAAGGATCTGGCCGAGAAGTATAATTTTGACGCGAGCACGGTCAAGAGAATCGAAGATTTGGAGCCGTTCCTGAAGCTGGTCAAGGATAACGAGCCGGGCATAACGCCGCTTATGCTGACCGGTCCGGGCACCAAGTTCGAGCCGTATATGTACGGCTTCGACGACAACGGCGTCAAAATCGGCGATGCCGGCTTCAAGACGAACCTGCTGGAGGAATCCCCGGAGTACAGGAGCTTCGTCGATTTGATGCATAGCTGGTTCGAGAAAGGTTACATCAACGACGATGCATCGACGGTGAAGCAGATCGATTCCATCTATAACGGCAAATACGCGACGAGTCTCGAGAGCGCCATGAAGCCGGGATACGAAGCGGAGAAGAAGGCGAGCAACGGCGGCTACGACGTCATCGGCATACCGCTCACGGAAGCGACAACCCGCCGCACCTCCAATATTACGACGTTGACCGCCGTTAGCCGGACCTCCGACAATCCCGAACGGGCCGTCATGCTGATCGAGCTGGTGAACAACGATCCGGAGCTGTACAACCTGCTGAGCTTCGGCATCGAAGGCACGCATTACGACAAAATCAACGAAACGACGGTAAAAGTGAAAGCCGGCGGCGGTTATGTCGCGCAGACCTGGGTATTCGGCAACGTATTCAACGGTTACCTGGTCGAGGGGCAAGCGGCGGATACATGGGAAGAAACCAAGAAGCTTAACGAATCGGCTTACGTCCAGCCGACCTTCGGCTTCGTCTTCGACGACTCGTCCGTGAAAGCGGAGTACGCCAACGTCATGGCGGTGAAGGCCGAATACGAGCCTCTCCTCATGACCGGCACCGTCGATCCCGAGAAGTACATGCCGGAGTACCTGGAGAAGCTGCGTGGCGCCGGCGCGGTCAAAGTACAGGAAGCGCTGCAGAAGCAGCTGGATGCTTGGGCCGCGGAGAATGGGAAGAAGTAACATTTCGCGGCAGACCACCCTTACGGTGCGTGAAAGTAAACGTTCCGTTACGCTTTCAGCAGTTAGCGGTTCTTCATCGAACTCGTAGACGACGAACTTGCCGCCCTGAATCGTGCCTGCCCTTTAGGTCTCCCGCGACGCCTAACTTCTGAACAGGAACAGGAACTATATGAATGAAAAACAGGTACTCCTTTTCTTCGAAAAAAAGAAAACGAGCACCTGTTTTTGTCATTCTTATTTTTTGTCTTGGAATAGCCCTACAGGGATTTTCGCATCCCAATTTGCCGGAATATCCAGACGCAGCGCATGAGCTACAACGGCTGCAGTGTCTACGTTGTTCACTTCATCTGACAGAATAGTGCCAGGTTTAATCGATTTTCCTTTTGCTGCCCAGAAAACAGTCTGTTCTTCCGGGGAGCTGCCCCCATGACTACCAGCACGTGTCCCCCCATGATCAGCAGTAAGGATGATTAGCGTATCCTCCATCAGCCCTTCTTCTTCCAGGGATTGAATAATTCGACCAACATACTGATCCGCTTTTTGTACTTGCTCATAAAATTTCGGGGTGTAATAGCCATTACCGTGACCGGCACCGTCCACCTCGTCCAAATGAACAAATAGGTTGCGGGTGTTTAGACCTTCTGTTTTGATGTAGTCCACCGCTTTTTGCGTTGTCGTTTCATCTTTCCCGCCATTTACTTTATAAGCACCTGCAGAATCTTCGATGATTCCTTTGTTGATCGGTGACCATGTAACGAACGAAGCTTGCTCTATCATAGGACGTTCTTGTTTCAACAACTTCATATAAGAAGGGTATTCATTTTTTTCCGGATAAGCTGTAGCGCCGACGATTGCGTTGGTCAGTTTATGCTTAGATGGTTCAACGCCATGAAACATAGCACCCCAGTTTTCTGCACTAATCGTTGGAAGCATAGCTTTCGCTTCATACGTTACAGCGCCTTCGCCTATTAACTTCTGAATATTTATTGCGTTTGCTTGTGGGTCTTTTACTGCGTTCCCGGCTCCATCGATTCCGATGAATACAACC
>JAQSXN010000373.1 GCA_029256665.1 Paenibacillus sp. | reverse complement strand
TTTGCACGGGGAAGGCGCGAACTATCTCGTGATGAGCTATGAGCGCGGGCCGACGCTGCTGGACTGCCTGATCGAGGGGATCCCGGTGCCGCCGCAAGCCATCGCGGACGTAGAGGAAGCACGGCGGCTCGTCCGCGAGCGCGGGCTTAATCCTCGCGATATCCATTTGAAAAACGTCATTTTGCAGAACGGACGCGGCAAGGTGCTGGACGTTTCCGAATACGTGCTGGACGGCAACGACAAACGGTGGGAGCATCTGGTTTGGGCGTACGAAGCGTTTTATTCGGGCATCGAAGGGCGAAGGATCCCGGAGTGGCTGCTGGACGCGGTCAAAAAAAGCTACCAGAAGCTCGATCAGGCAAACCTCAATCTGGAGGATATCGCGACTAGGGTGAACCGAATGCTGGCGCGGTTTAAATAACGGGAGGATGAAGGGAATGGCACTTGAGATTGAGCGGAAATTTCTGCTCGCGGCGAACCCGGCGGAACTGGTCAGGGATGGCTTGATTACCGCGCTGAAAGAACAACGAATTGAACAGACGTACCTCGCGATCGACGAAACGCAGGAGCTGCGCGTGCGGCGGATTACGGAGCTCGGAAGCGGCGAAGTAACGCATACGCATACGTTCAAGAACGGCAACGGACTGGTGCGCGAGGAAGTAGAATACGGCATCAGCGGCGGCATCTACGAGCAGGTCGTGACGGCGTTCGGCTTCCAGCCGCTTACGAAGAACCGCATTACGGCCGTATGGAACGGCAGGACGGTCGAGATCGACGTCTACGACCAGATCCATCTGTCCGTGCTGGAGGTCGAGTTCGGCACGCTGGAGGAGGCGAACGCGTTCCGCGCGCCGGATTGGTTCGGCGAGGATATCAGCTCGCAGAAGCAGTACAGCAACAAGACGGTATGGAAGCAGTTGCAAGGCGACAAGTGGAAGGAGTAACTTGCGGGAGGAGCAGATGAGGGATGTCGATCCATCGTAACGGTCATTATTTGCGCAAAATCAGCCTGCTTCGGGACGCCGTCCCCGACTTCGATCGTTATCCGTTTCATCTGGATGCCGTGAGGGAGCTGGACGAGCTGGAGTTTCATCCCAAGGTGACGTACATCGTTGGCGAAAACGGGGCCGGCAAGTCGACGCTGATCGAAGCGATTGCGGTTGCGCTCGGCTTTAATCCCGAAGGCGGGACGATCAACTTTAACTTCGAGACGGCGCATACCCATTCGGAGCTGCATGCGTATATGCGCACGGTCCGCGGCGCGCAGCGTCCGCGGGACGGCTTCTTTTTTCGCGCGGAGAGCTACTTCAACGTGGCGACTTATCTCGACGAGCTGGACCGGGAGCCGGGGCTCGGCGCGTCTTTGATCGGTTCCTACGGCGGCAACTCCTTACATGAGCAATCGCACGGGGAGTCGTTTTTTGCGACGTTTCTGCACCGGTTCAGCGGAGGCGGATTGTATATCATGGACGAGCCGGAGGCGGCGTTGTCGCCCTCGAGGCAACTGGCGATGCTGGCGCGGATGCACGATCTGGTGCGGGACAACTCGCAGTTCATCATCGCGACGCATTCGCCGATTCTGATGGCGTACCCCGACGCGTGGATCTACCGGCTGACGGACAGGGGCATCGAACGGACGGCGTGGGAGGACACGGACCACTATATCATCACGTCTCAGTTTCTGAATAATCGCGACCGTATGCTGAGAGAGCTGCTCGACGACGAGTAGTGCGGTTCTTCCCATAACACACTTGTTACACTAACTTCCAATCCCTACTCTCCCGGCCTGTCTTCCGCCAGACCAGTCCACACGACATTGTCGGTGAGGCCGACAAAGTCGGAGGAATTGGAGTGTTTTGAAGGGAGTTTGTCGGTGAGGCCGACAAAGTCGGAGGAATTGGCGTGTTTGGAGGGGAGTTTGTCGGTGTGGCCGACAAAGTCGGAGGAATTGGCGTGTTTTGAGTGGAGTTTGTCGGTGAGGCCGACAAAGTCGGAGGAATTGGCGTGTTTTGAAGGGAGTTTGTCGGTGTGGCCGACAAAGTCGAAGGATTTGGAGTGTTTGGAGCTCTGTAGATCGATAAGATCGACCTGAATTTCCGACTAGGTCAGTTTGGAGATCTTTAAGTCGATAGGATCGATCTAAATGGTGGGCGAGGAGAGTTTGGCGGGCTTTAAGTCGATAGGATCGATCTAAATGGTGGGCGAGGAGAGTTAGGCGGCCATTAGGTCGATGGAATCGACCTAATGGCCGGACTAGGCAAACGATCCAAACGGCCGAGACCCAAAAAGCCAGAGCAGTCGGAACATCTGACTACTCTGGCTCTCGCAACGCCGTATCGTCTTCCGCGTCGACTACTCTTGCTATCGGCAACAACGCATCAGCTTTCACGCCGCTGTCTACCCGGTTCAGCAGTCGCAAAAACGCCGCTTACCCCGCCGTAAGCTCCTTCAATTCGGCGAACAACGCCTCCGTAGCTGTCGGATCCTTCTCGTTGTATACGACGTAGCGGTCAGGCAGCTTGATGACGATGTACGGGGCATTCTGCTTGAAGATGTACATCTTCGCCTCCCCCAGCTCCGTCAGCTTGAAGTTGCCGCGCGCGTACTCCGAGGTGGCGATGCCGTTCTGGCGGAAGCCGCTTGGCATGTCATCCTCCAGCGTCAGCTCCAGCACGTCGTCCAGCGCGAATTCCAGCGGATACATGGAATCCTCGATGACGACCGTCTCCGCGCCTTCGATGACCAGCTGGGGCGGGCTCGTATCCGCGCGTACGATCATGATCGCGACAGGAACGATGACCGCGGCGACCAACGCCAGGGAGCCGTAGTAGAGCATTTTGCCCGCGCGGGTGGCCATGTTGACCGTCTTGCCGATGCCGATTCGCTTAGGTACGAATACGGACTTGTCCTTGGGATTGTAATAAGAGAGGCCATGACGCCATTGGGCGTCGCCGTCGGCCGGGATGCTGGTGCCGTCCGTATCTCCGTACCGATACTCCAGCTCCTTGATGTGCTGGTGCACGACGAAGATGCCGATGAGCGGAACCAGCGACACCATAAAGATCCCTCCGAACCACAGTCCGGGGTCGCCGGAATTTCCAGTAGACAGCACCTGGTAGGCGACAAAAGCGTTTGCCGCCTCGAACAGCGCAAGCGAGAACCATAGAATCGACCAAAGCCGATTGGCCGCCATGTTGATTGCCGCGTTCGGCACGGGATTGCGGCTGTGCGCCCGAAGCGCTCCCCTGCTGAAAGCCAGGTACAGCAGGAACATGACAACCGTCATAAACAGCGACGCAAAGCCGGAGTAGCGCAGGACGCCGGCGCCTTCGCGAAGCGAGATGACGATAAGCGGCACGGACATCAGCGCCGGCAACGCGAACCAATACGGCGCAATCGGCAGCTTGCCTTTCATTAGAGCAATGTCGACGTCGATGCGGACTTTCTTTTTCGCGCCGGGGGCGAACCAATCGTTATCCCGCTTGAGCTTGGCCGCCTTGTAGTGAATGCGCTTGAATGGTACGGTAGAGGTGTACATGATACCTGCGAGCCACAAGAATACATAGATAAACGATAGCGAAAACGTGTCAGAAAACCATAGAATCGGCAGCGCGGCGATCGCGGCGAGAAGCGCGAATAACGCGTACCCTCTGCGATATTCCCGCTGCAAGTCGAGCAGCCGCTTGTCTTCCAGCACTCCGTCCGGAAGCGAGACGCCGAACCATATGCCGCCCTTGGGCTTGGCATGTCCTAGGTAGGCACCGACAACAATGGCTAATACGAGCAGAACAGGCGCTAGCAATATGTAATGTTCCATAGTAATACCTCCTATTCGTGCGAGTTGAAAAAGTTGGTTTTTAGTACCGAACAACCTCTATCGCTTGCTTGGCATTGGCTCCGACCCACTATAATATAGGCAATTTGATTTTGTCAAAAAAGAAAGGAAGAACGTCATGATTCGATTCGGCATTATCGGCACCAACTGGATTACGGACAGGTTCCTTGCGGGAGCCGCGCTGCACCCGCGGTTTGAGCTCTCCGCGGTTTATTCCCGCACGGAGGAGCGGGCGGGCGAGTTCGCCCAGAAATACAACATTCCGCATACCTATACGGACATGGACGCCATGTTCGCCGGAGGGGAGATCGACGCGGTATATATCGCCAGCCCCAACAGCCTTCACGCCGAATACGCCATCGCGGCGATGAACCGCGGCATCCACGTTCTCTGCGAGAAGCCGATCGCGTCCAACAGCCGCGAGCTCGAGGCGATGATCGACGCGGCCAAACGAAACGGCGTGCTTCTGATGGAGGCGCTCAAATCGACCCTGATGCCGGGATTCGGCGCCGTTCGCGAGGGGATTGGCCGGATCGGGACGGTGCGGCGGTATTTTGCGAGCTTCTGCCAATATTCCTCGCGTTATGACGCCTACCGGGCCGGCACGGTCATGAACGCGTTCCGGCCGGAATTTTCGAACGGCTCGCTGATGGATATCGGCATTTATTGTCTCTATCCGGCAGCGGCGTTGTTTGGACGGCCTAACGCGGTTAAGGCTTCCGGGTTTATGCTGGAGTCGGGCGTCGACGGGGAAGGCAGCATCTTGTTGCAATACGACGATATGGACGCGGTAGTCATCTATTCCAAAATCACAAGCTCCGCGCTCCCGAACGAGATTCATGGCGAAGACGGCAACCTGGTCATCGACAAGATCAGCGAGCCGGAGACCGTGCAATTGAAGTTCCGCGATGGCCGTATCGAGGACTTAAGCAAACCGACGGTAGAGCATAACATGTTCTACGAGGTGGAAGAGTTTATTTCTCTGATCGAGGAAGGCAAGACGGAATCGGCGGTCAATTCGCACGAGCTGTCGCGCATCGTCATGGAAATCAT
>JAQSXN010000372.1 GCA_029256665.1 Paenibacillus sp. | reverse complement strand
TGCAACGCCGTGAACAGCTGACCCTGCGCGTTCAGCGTGTTGTTCAGCAGTTTCGTGAACAATTGTCTTATGTCCGGACAAGTCGATTCCGTCGCGGCCGTTGCGTACTCGCGCACTACGCGCTTAAGATCGGATAAGACGATGGAAGCCAGATCCTCTTCCGATAGGAGTTGCTTGTTTGCTTGCTGGTTCATTGATTATCCCTCCACGAGTGTTAGTTGCTTGTCGATCCGTTATTGGGGCTGCGTGGGAGCCATTTGCTGATGATGCTGGATGGCATGCATGAGCGAATCGTAATGTTGTTGATGCATGCTGATCATCTGCGTGCAGCAGTTGCGAATAGCCGGCGTCGTGGATGCCGCCACGACCGCTGCGCATTCTTTCATAAGCAAATCCTCGTTGGACATGGAATCCGCGACATACTCGAGCTCTTTGGCTGTCATTGGCTGTAGCAAGGTGAAGCCTCCCTTTATTCTAAGTATCTTCGCGACGCTTCGCCTTACGCGCAAGCATCATATCGTGCCATCCGTATTATGAGCCAAATCCGCCGAATTATCCCCCTATTTTCAAATCGAACTTGCCGGGTTCGGTCAATATGAATTTGACCTTGATTTCTTTGAGCGTCCCGTTGTTCGGCAACCAATCCTCCTTCTTCAGCTGCTCCTTCCAATACCGGAAGTGGTATCGGTAGAGATGATGCTCCAGCTCGAGAAAATCCACACCGTGCTTTACCCCAATGTCGAACAACGATTCGAGCTCCCCGCGCACCAGTTCTTGCACGGACGATTCGATCTGCTCGGCACTCAACTCGCCGTCCATCTCCACAAGCGAACCGATCAGCGACACGTTAAGCGTGAATTTCGGGTTTTTCCCGTCCTGTACCGCCTGGATGCTGGATTTGGAGTGGCGGATGGAAACGGTCCCCGTTTTCTCGCCCGACTTCGCCTCCACGAACACGTTATGGAATTCCGGGTTTAGCCAGCGAAGACCGATGACAGTCTTTTCCTCGAAATACCCTTTGTATTCAAAATCCTTGAAAACGAACGTTCCCGAGGTAAGCTGCGTCGAGATCGGCTTTTTGCCCCGGTTCCAATACGATTTTTTACTGTTGATGACAGGCAGCAACGTAAGCTCCTTCGGCTCCTTCATCGTCTGAACCAATAACTGCATCTGCAGCGGCTCGATAAACGTATATTGCTCATCATGCGGGTTCGGCATGTAGAGAACGCTATACAGCGGCGATTGGTTGAAAAAGTTTTCCGTGTTGAATACTTCCATGATATCAGTCGTAGTTCCGTATATTAAAGACGTATATCTCGCAGCCCGTTGCCGATTCAGGGCATCCAGAACATCATCGAGCTGACCCAGCGCGCGTTCGTGGATCAGCACGGTTTTCAGATGCTCTATATTCAACGTCGCATAACCCGCCCTCTTCAAATCGTAATACGCTTGAAGCGTGGACTTGCCCTTGCCCTTGCCAATCCAGGTCTCTGCCGGGCCGGTATTCCCTGTTTCCGTTTTCGCGACAGAAGCAAAATTGATCATTTGACCATAAAGGACGACTTGGCCATCCACGTAATCCACTCCCAGCGCGGAGATGTAGCTTACGTCCTGCAGGTTGACCTCGTCCCAGCAGCCTGCGACAAAAATGAAAGAAACAAGCATGAAGAACAGTCCGGTTACTCGCGCCATAGCGACAAGCTTGGTTACACGCTTGGTTACACGCTTCATGATTTCCTCCCGCGCTTGTAGGCCGTCCACGGTTTGTTAAGCATTGCCGCGGCCACCTCCTTAAGGCGCAGCGGAGCCAACGGAGCCATGTAAGGTTGGCCGAACGACTCCAGCGAGCACATGTACAAGAGGACGGCAAACATCGACACGAAATAACCGTACATGCCGAATATGGCGGAAGCGATCAGGACGAAGAATCGGATAACGCTGACGGAGCCAGCAAGCGATTGGTTCACCAGCGTAAAGGTAGACACCGCGGAGATGGCCGCAACGACCAGCATCGTCGGAGAAGTCATGCCGGCCCGAATGGCCGCGTCGCCGATAATCAGCCCCCCGACGACCGAAACCGTCTGTCCGACCGGGCGGGGCAGCCGTACGCCGGCCTCCCGGAACAGCTCGAACATGCCGAGCATCAGAAACATCTCCATCGTCGCCGAGATGGGTAGTCCGATTCGAGACATCGTGACTGTAGCGAGCAAGGTGAACGGAATTTGATCCGTGTTGAACGAGCATAACGACACCCAGAAGCCGGGCAGGAACATGGCGACGAACAACCCCACGAACCGAAGCAGTCTCTCTAAAGAAACGTAATAGAACGGCAGATGCGCGTCCTCAGGCGACTTGATCAACAGCGTCATGTTACCCGGCGCGATGAGCGCGGCAGGCGTTCCGTCGACTGCGATCGCGATTCGGCCCTTCATCAGCGATTGCACGACGATATCCGGGCGTCCGACATAGTTCACAAGGGGGAATAACGCCTTCGGTTTGTCGCTGATCAGCTCTTCAAGCTCGCCGGCCCCGTGCAGAGCCGGAATATGGATGGAGCGCAGCCTGCGCCTCGCCTCTTGCACCAGCTCGGGCCTGGCCTGATCGTCCATGTAGAGCAAGCCGATTTCCGTTTTCGTTTCCGTCCCGATGATAAAATATTCGACATGCATATTTGGCGTTCTAAGACGCATGCGGATCAATGCGATATTGACCGACAGCTTCTCGACGAAACCGTCCCTCGGCCCTTTCAGCGACAGCTCCATCGACGACTCTTCGGGATTCCGCGCGGGTAAACTAGCAATATTGTACTCGTAGAACGACTCCCGATCCGAAAAGACGAGGATGACGCTCCCGGCGAACAACCTCTCGAACAGGCGGTTCGCATCCGGCTCCATCTCGTTGAACAGATCGCTTGGATGCCTGCCCCCTGCCTCATTCCCGTCATCGCCTGCTATTCCGTTATCGTTTGCCTTATCCCCGAAGTCGTTCTCGCTTCCAGCCGGATCCGTCTTCTCCCGCTCGCCCCCAGCATCTTCTGATTGGCCGCTCTTCTTAGCCGGTCGGTCTCGCTTGCCGCTTGCCGCTCCGTGATGTGTGCCATGATGCTCGCTTGAACGGAACGTCGAGGTGTGCTCCCGCCAATCCTCCAGCATCGGCAGCAGCACCATATGGAACATTTGCCCATCGGTCATGCCATCGCAATAATACAGGACGACTTCTATTGCGGTACCTACTTCCTCGGCGGAGGCGATCTGCATCACGTGATGGAACACGTCCTTGCTGGGCTCGATCAGTTCGCGAAACCGTTCGGTGCCGATTCGCTCTACCTTTCTATCGCCGCTTACATCCTTCTGCTGATCAAGCTCGCGCCCGTCCATGGCCGCCCCTCCTCCTCGCTTTTAGAAATGAAACGCCGTACACGGCAAGCACCATCGCGCATGAAGCGATTCCGCCATAGGTGTAAATAAACATAAGGACATGCCGGTAGTCGACCATATGGTACACCCAATAACAAGAGACGCATCCGATCAGCAAGCCGATGATTCCCATGCCGATCCATTTGCGCTTCATCTGGGCGACCGGCGTGAACTCCGCGAGGAGGTAGATGCCGAGCGAGACCCGCACCATCGCTCCCGAGAGCCACTGGTAAATCGCAAAAAAATCGACATGCTCGAAGTAACGGCCGATCGTCACGAGACGCCACTGGGAGAAGGCGGGGTACCTCATCTTCTCCGCTTCCAGCGGGCCGAATTCCGAGATCGCTCCAGTGACGGGGCCAACCGACAGCAGCGCCAGGAAACAGACCATGAGCACAAGATGCCAGCGCTTGAAACGCGTCTGGAAATGGTGCTGCATCAAGAGCAGAAGAAACAACTCTCCGAACGCGGTAAGCGAATAGAGAGAGGCCTTCCAAATCGGGGACATTCCGTTCTCGAACATCGGGAGCAGATATCGATAATCCTTGTGGGGCAAATTGGCCGACATGACGAAATCGCCCACGAAAACAACGATCGGAAGCAGCAGCGTGCTGACGAAAGCGATCGTCCGAAGCCCGAGACTTGCCGCGTAGATGCACAAAACGATAAATACGAGCAACACGGCGATCGGCGGCGTGCTGCTGAGGTAGGTCGTCTCCGTCCAGGAAGTTGTCACGATCAACGTTTCGGTGGCGACAAAAAATACGAGAAAAAGCGAATAGCCGATAATAATCCATGCCGCGACGGGAGGAAGACGTTCCAGCAACCAACGGTCAAGCCGCTTGCCTTGCAGCTTGGACATGGCGCCGTGGAGCGGAATCGCCGCCCATGGCAAAATAAAAATCAAGGCGGCGAATACGGACATCCAGGCATCGCGAAGCGCGGCGCTAAGGATGAGCGGAACGACAAGCACATGGTTGACGAGGCCGACGGACAAAATCATGATGCAAGCGGCCGATAGTATTCCGAATGGTTTTATGTTCATAATAGGCATTCACTTCCTTACAACCAAAGGTTGCCCAGAAGATGCCGCTAGAATGCATGCAACGGCGCATGTCTAGCGAGCCCTTGTCCGATGACTTTACGAGTCTGTCACCTAACGGACAGGAGAGGCAGTAATCTTCGGATTTTAAACATTTTCAAATTCTAATGGACACCAGTGATCTTATTTAGGCCATCCGAGCAGTGTTTCGACTTATTTAGACCTATTAGCAGCCCTGGTGTCCGTTACAGCTGAATAGTTAAAAGGAATAGTCAAATAGGGGTGTTGGTGTCCGTTGCATTTTTTAGGCGGAGCTTAATCTTCAAGTATAGGATTAGTATAGGAGTAACGTTCAAACGGCCGTCGACGACATCTGGAAACATGGCGCGTAACAATGCCGAGAAATATGGGTCAAATATGGAGAAAACTTATACTT
>JAQSXN010000371.1 GCA_029256665.1 Paenibacillus sp. | reverse complement strand
CACGCAGATCAGTCTGCATACGGGCCAATATGGCAACGTCGTTCGCTTCAACGATAACGGAATCGCAAGCTACACGTTCGGCCTCTCGAATACGGACGAGGCTTTCCGCGACACCATCCTAAAGGGCTTCGTCTACCGCAAGAAGCTGTCGGATCTGGCGCAAGGCGCCAAGGAATTAGGGGAGCTACGTTTCTTGGTCAGCAGCGAACAAATCTTCAAGTCCGTCCCGAACTATCGATTGGGCAAGGCAGCCGCGGTCGGCGCCTCCGGCGAGACCTACCTCATCGGTCACGAACAGGATCAAGACTTTGGGGAGTTAGCCCGCCTGGCGGCGGCGAACGGTCGCGGTCACGGTTATATTTCGAAGGGAATATTGGATCATAGCTTCTTTATCGCCTTTCCGTCCACCAAGTTCAACTTCAAATTCGTTAGCGTCGTTAACCTATCCATGCTTATTCGCCAGCATGCCAACATGCTGCTCGCCGTCTTTCTGATCGTCTTGACGACCATGTTCAGCGTGCTGCTGCTCATTGTGTACAATCTGCGCGACGACTCCCGCTTCCTGCACCGCATCATGCAATCGATCGGACGCGTGAAGACGGCCAATTTCACCCCTAATCGCCCTGCCCGTTACCGTCGCAACGAATACGGCATGATCGCCAGGGAATTAGACGATATGATTCAACAATTGGATAAGCATATCCGCAATGAATATCTGTTAAAGCTCAAACAACAAGAAACCAAAATGAAAGCGCTTCAGAATCAAATCAACCCGCATTTCCTCTATAATACGCTAGAGGTTATCCGCTCGACCGCCCTCGTCAACCAGGACAGGGACACCGCCGATGCCATCGCTACGCTAGGAGCGCTGTATCGCGAAATCGTCAAAAAGGAAAATATCATCACGATCGCGGGCGAGCTGGAATTGCTGCAGAAGTACTTGGAGATTATGGAGTTTAAGTATCCGGGCCGTTTCTTCTATCAAGTCAATGTAGACCCGGCGATTCTCTCGATTCCTACCGTGAAATTCTGGATGCAGCCTTTGGCGGAAAACTTTTTCGTGCATGGCTTTAGCGCCAGCAGCGAGTTTAACTTGTATGTCGTGAACGGCTGGGAAGCCGAATCGCACTATGTTTTGGAATTCGTGGACAACGGGCGCGGCATTCATGCGGACCGTCTGCACGCGGTACAGGACACCCTGTCGAGCCACGACGACCCTGCTTCCGATAGTATCGGGCTGCGCAACGTATATACGCGGCTTCGCTTCTTTTACGGCAAAGGCTTTTCGATCGAAATCGAGAATAACGAGGAAGCTGGCGTTAAAATTTCCGTGCGGATAGCAAAAGAGGTGATCGAGCATGTACAAACTGCTGATAACGGATGACGAACCCCAGATCTTGGAGGGAATGAAGCGCATTCTGGACTGGAAGCAATACGGCTTCAGCCGGATCGATACATGCGAATCCACGGAAGCCGCCATGTCCATCGTGGTGGACCAGCAGCCGGATGTCGCCATTTTTGACGTGTGCATCGGGAACAATCTTGGTTATGAAGCGATCAGTCGACTCAACGAACTCCATATCCCGACCAAATACGTCATCATGAGCGGATATAGCGAATTCAAGTATGCCCAGGAGGCCATTCGTTGCGGCGTCAAAGACTACTTGCTCAAGCCCGTAGACCGTACGAAGCTGCAGCAAGTCATCGAGAAAATCATCGTGGAGGATCTGGGCGGTTCGATCGGCCATGCGAGCTGCGAGAGCTTGAACCGGGATCCCGTGCTCGGCGTGAGCTATGACAGCTTGTCCAAGCTGGTCAACCGCATTCTGCTGATGATCAAGACGGAGTATGCCCAGAATATCACCTTAAAGTCGGTCGCGGAGCGTTTCCAGATGAACAGCACGTATCTGGGACAGCTGTTCCTCAAAGAATCGCAGATGAAGTTT
Organism: Paenibacillus sp.; assembly: GCA_029256665.1. Classification (GTDB taxonomy): domain Bacteria; phylum Bacillota; class Bacilli; order Paenibacillales; family Paenibacillaceae; genus Pristimantibacillus. The sequence goes on along the minus strand of JAQSXN010000371.1, from coordinate 2,978 downwards.
TCGGAATACCTCATGGCGTACCGGATGCTTCTCGCGCAAGAACGAATTCAAGCGACGGACGAGAAAATTTCTTCGATCGCGCTATCCGTCGGCTATAACAATCTCAATTATTTCTACACGCACTTTCATGGCTATTTCGGCAAATCCCCCTCCGATCTCCGGGGAAAAGGGTAACGCCTTAGCGAGCTTGGCGGAAAGGAGGATATCGATGCTCATAAGCTCCATACACAGAAGGTTCTTCATCGCAATCGGCGTCATGCTGCTGCTAATCGCGTATACGGCCGGCTGCTCTCGGCAGCCTAGCCGTAACAACGATTACCTTGATGGCGACACCGTCAACTTAATCTATTACACGATCGGGGAGCCCGACAAGGATTTGAAGCTCGTCAACGATAAAATCAACGAAATCATGGCCCGCAAAATCGGCGTGACGATCACGTACATCAAGATCGGTTGGCAGGAGTACGAGGAGCGATTGAACACGATTATATCCGCGGGCACTCCGTTCGACATCGCCTTTGCGCCCAACTATGCGGCCACCGCGATGCGCGGAGCTTGGCTCAAGCTGGACGACTACCTCGCAAGCCACGGCAAGGAAATGTATGACGCCATCGATCCGACCTTCTGGCAAGGGGCGCAAATGAACGACGGAGGCATCTACGGCGTGCCGACCAACAAGGAATTGGCCGTCCGCGATCATTGGATGTACCCCGCTTCCATCGTGAACAAGTATGATATCGACATCGCGAAATACAATACGCTGGAATCGCTTGAGCCTTTGCTCCGGATGATTCGGCAGAACGAGCCGGCCTACCTTCCCATGGAGCTCGATCGGGATTCGCATAACTTTTTCTCGCTCTATGGCTACGAATATATCGCGAGCCCTAAAGTTCCCTTGATGGTGAAATCGCTGGACCCTGAAACCGAGATCGTGAATATCTTCGAAACGAAGGAAGCACGGCAGGTATTGGACACCTTGCGCCGATATTACAAGGAGGGTTTCATTAACAAGGACGCGGCGCTCACGGAGCCCGGCGGACTTAAGCGCGGGGAGAAAGTATTCTGGAAGTCCTCCGGCGGCGGACCGCTCTCGGAGAAAACCTGGAGCAAGGATCGAGGCTACAAGGTGGTCTCGAATCCCGTAACGCCTAGCGTCGTCACGACGGAATCGGTCCGCGGAGGCATCATGGCCGTCAACGCCAACACCAAGCACCCCATCGAGAGCATGAAGTTTCTTAACCTGCTTAATACCGACCCTGAAATACGAAACCTATTCAATTACGGAATCGAGGGTGTCCATTACAGGCTGAACGAACAAGGGCAAGCGATCCCGATTCCCGGAAATGACAGCCGCGGAAACCCCCTGCCGGACGCGCCGGCAAGCTATGCGGGCGTCCAATATACGCAGGGCAACTGGTTTATCCTGAGAACCATGGGAGGCGACGATCCGGAGCCCCTCGACAAATGGGAGCAATTCCGCGACTACAATGCCAAGGCCGTCAAGTCCGCCGTGCTCGGCTTTACTCCCGATCTGTCCAAGCTGACCGCCCAAATCGAAAACATCGAAATGGTCTGGAAGAAGTATTATCCCAGCCTCATGACCGGAACCGTCGACGTCGATTCGATCCTTCCCAAGTTTAACGCAGAGTTGCGGCAAGCGGGCATCGAAGAGGTAAGGGAGAACATACAAGCGCAGTTGGATGCGCGGCGTCATGCGGCGAGTGCCGCAGCTGCCCGGTAATCGACCGGCACATGCCAGTGTCGCGCCTCCGCGGTGCTCGCCCTTGTAGCGTCCATTATTGGTTCAATAGGGTCAATTAAACCCGCCATTCACCCGAATCGTCTGTCCCGTAATCCAACGAGCTTTGTCGCTGACGAGCAGATCAATGGCATTGGCGATATCTTCCGGTTCTCCGAGCCTTCCGAAGGCGTTCATCCGGCGGAAGGAATCGATCAGCTCCTCCGACTTGCCGTTCAGGAATAACTCCGTCGATACCTGTCCCGGCGCGATGCAATTGATCACGATATCCTTAGGGCCGAACTCCTTCGCCAATTGGCGGGTCAGCTGCTCGGTCGCCCCCTTGGTTGCCGCATAGACGCTGTACGTTGGGAGCATCGCCCCCGACACGGAGGTGGAGAAGTTGATGATCGTCCCTCCCTCCTCCATATGCCTCATGGCCTGTTGGCAAGCAAAGTACGTTCCCTTCACATTGACCGCGAACTGACGATCGAACATCGCTTCCGTCACGTCTCCGATCGACGCGCATTCCATGACGCCGGCGTTATTGATCAGAATGTCGACCCTTCCGAACCGCGCAAGCGTCGCCGCGAACAAAGCTTCGACCTCGCTCACCGCGCTCACGTCGGCACGTACGGCAACCGCTTCGCCGCCGGATTGCTCGATTGCCCGTACAACTTCGTTCGCCTTCTCCGGATTGGAGGCGTAATTGACGACTACCTTTGCTCCCGCTTCCGCAAGCTGAAGGGCAATTTGCCTGCCAATGCCCCGCGATGCGCCCGTTACGATCGCTGTTTTTCCATTCAAACTCATGTCCGCTCTCTCCTTTGTCGCTAGCGTTTGTTATGTTTGTTGTAATCAACCTTGTAATCCTATTATAGGGTTGGCATCCATTCGCCCGTTAGAACAGACCTATCCGATCCTTGCCTAATTCTCCTCGGTTTCGGTATGATCGAAGGAAACGACCATGCGACGGAAAGGAGACTACAAGCTTGAACGAAACACCGCGCGCGGAACTAGCTCTTCTGAATCAATTAACGGACTTAATAAGCCGCCATGCGCCTTCGGCCGGTACCCATAGAACCATCGTGCCCGCTTTGTCCCTCTTGCATGCCGCCGATTTGTCGGAACCGCTCGAATCCGTCTATAAGCCGTCCATTTGCATTGTAGCGCAAGGGGGCAAAGCGTCCACGCTCGCCCATGAGACTTACCGGTATGACCCGTCCACCTACGTGGTGAC
>JAQSXN010000370.1 GCA_029256665.1 Paenibacillus sp. | reverse complement strand
CGTATGCATCGTCTCGTACACGCGGCTGTTTTTGTCATCCGGCACGATTCCGATATGCGTCGTAATAATGTTGGTTCCGAGCTCCGCGCCCAGCTCCATAATCCGTTTGGACTTATCGATCTTGGTGCGGTTTGCCTCCGGATCCTGGAAGCCGTGACCGCCCAAGTCACCGACCAAAGCGGAAATTTCGAGTCCGAGCGATCCGATGTATTCCTTCCACTCTCTTCTTGCCGCAGCCGTCAGATTAGCCGGATCCAGCTCGCCGTGAACCGCGTACATCTGCACGCCGTCGGCTCCGACCTGCTTCGCTTTCAGCAAGCCTTCCTTAACCCCTAATTTAAAGCTGTCCACAATAACGCCGATTTTGTTCGTTATGACAGGCATCGTCATCCTATCCACGCTCCTTAAGGTTAAAGTTCGTTCCACACGCGCTTCACATAGTCGAAACCAAGCTTCGTTCCCTTGCGGCAGTCTTCCATTCCTTCGAATTCGATCGAAATAAAATCGTCATAACCGCTTTCCTTTACCTTGCGCAGGACGTCCCGCATCGCGATATCGCCGTGCCCGACAATGGCGCCGCGCAGCCAATTGCCTCGTGACGTATTGAACCAGCCATCCCCCGGACGATCCGCAGCCGGACGATAGTAGAAATCCTTCACATGCACCATCGAGGCGATGCTTATATTGTTCGCCACGGCCACGAGCGGGTTCTCGTCTGCACATAAAAAATTACCTACATCAAGCGTCGTCTTGAAATTCGGCCGATCAACAACCTGAACAAGCGCCTGCACGCGGTCGCTATGCTGAATATAATAGCCGTGATTCTCGACGCTCGTCGTAATGCCTAACGGTGCTGCATAGTCGGCGATGATCCGGCAAGCTTCTGCGAGCCTTGGAAGTTCCGCAAGGAAGTGCGAGATCGACAGATCGCTAGACGAAGCCACGTCATGGCGCATCTTCTTCACGCCAAGCGCAGCCGCGTTATCCACCTCGCGCTTCAAGCGCTCGATTTCCTGCTCGAACCGTTCGTCGTCCAAGCCGGAGAAATTGGCGCCAACGGCATAGTTGGACAATGCAATGCCGCTCTCCAGCGCCTGCTTCTTGATCACTTCGATTAATTCCGGATTTTCCGTCAGATTAAAGCCGAGCGGTACGATTTCCACATGCTCGGCGCCAATGGACGCGATGTGCCTGATCACTTCTTGAATGGACATTTCGCCCGATGCAAACGCCTGATGGAGGCTGTATGTGCTTATTCCCAGTTTCATAGACGAACTTCCGCTCCTTTGGCTGCCGATTCGTAGATGCCGACTAATATTTTCATGATCTCGACGCCGTCCGCGACAGGGCTGAGCGGCTGCTTGCCCGTTGACACGCAGTCGACGAAATGATTGATTTCGTTTTGGAACGCGCTTTGGAAATGAAAGCCTTTATGATCCGTCTGCGGAGCTACGTTGAGAATCGTGTCGTGCTTCTCCGTTACGATAACCGTCTCCGGATCGATCTCGAAGCCGCCTTTATCGCCGTAGAGCTTCACGGTTGCCTCATCGGACTTCGCATGAAGCGTAAAGCTGACATCAACGAGCAGCGAAGCGCCGTTCTCGAAACGGATAAGCGCGTTCGCCATATCCTCGACCGTATTTTTGCTTGCGTCGTAGTCTGCGGCTTTGTAGAAAGAAAGATTTTGCACATTCGAGCGGTTACCGAGCTTCCGGTATGTATTCGCGCTGACCGCAACCGGCTTCGGACGGCCCATCATGTACCAGCACAGGTCGATGACATGGACGCCGATATCGATAAGCGGGCCTCCGCCTGAGCGCTCAATGTCGGAGAACCAGCCGCCGGGGTTGCCGAGACGCCGGATAGTAGGTGCTTTCGCATAATAGATCTCGCCGAATTCGCCTTTGTCGGCGAGCGAACGAAGCAGCTGAGCGTTCGTGTCGTAACGGCGGACGAAGCCGACCTGGAGCAGCTTGCCGGATTTGGCCACGGCCTCCTGGACGCGAAGCGCTTCCTCGACCGTTCGGCAGAGCGGCTTCTCCACAAGCACGTGCTTGCCCGCTTCGAGCGCGGCTATACTAATCTCGGCGTGCGTATTGTTCCAGGTGCAGATGCTTACCGCATCAATCGCAGGATCGTTCAGCAGCTCGCGGTAATCTGTGTATACTTTGGATGCGCCGTACTTCTCGGCCGCCTTCCGCGCGCGCTCTTCATTCAGGTCGCACACGGCGTAAAGGTTGGCATTCGGATTGTTCTTATAGGAATCTAGATGACAGGATGAGATGGAGCCTGTTCCAATAACTGCGATTTGTACAGGTTTCAATGCGGATTCCTCCTAATCGGTTATGACGGCAAGCCTGCCTATGGAGCAGTCGTTTACTTTTGTAAGTGTTTGCGCGCCTATACTTTCGTATTATAATGGTTTGTACGGGCAACGCCATGCAAAGCTGTGCGGTTTGTTTGTACGATTGTGCGGTCTGAAGGAGAGTGGTTGAAGATGGCGGATAAATACGAAGAACTGCGGGAGCCCATGGACATGCCGGACCCGCATTTTCCGATCAAAGTGCATCGCAACGCCTTCGATCAGCAAGGCCTGGTCACCTTTCCGCATCATTTTCATGAGCATCTTGAATTTCTCTATTTCGTTAGGGGCGAGGCGATGATTGAGTGCGGCTCCGCGACGATTAAAGCATCGCCGGGCGATCTGGTCGTGGTCAACAGCAACGAGCTGCATTACGGCATCAGCCTGTCGGCCGACTTGTTCTACTATGCGCTGATTGCCGATATTTCGCTGCTGCACAGCCATTCCGTAGACGCCGCCGAGACCAAATTCATCACGCCGATTACGCAGAACCGGCTGCTGCTGCGCAACCATATCAGCGGCGACGATCAAGCTGAGGCTTGCGTCCTCTCTATTATAAAAGAGCTGGAGCAGCGCGAGTTCGGTTATGAGCTTGCGGTGAAGTCGGAGCTCTACCGGCTGCTGACGCTGCTGCTTCGGGGTCATGTCGCGACAGTGCTTACACAAGGCGAGTACGACGAGCGGATGAAAAATATTGAACGCTTCGCCCCCGTATTTCAACATATCGAGAACCATTACAAGGATGAGCTGTCCGTAGACATGCTCGCCCGCATGACCCGCTTAAGCCGCTTCCATTTCAGCCGCCTGTTCAAAGAATTGAGCGGCCACACCGTCACCGAATACATCACGATGACACGTCTTAATAAAGCCGACTACCTGCTGCGCCACAGCCCGCTGACGGTCTCGGAGATCGCCGCGGTCACCGGCTTTAACGACATCTATTATTTTAGCCGGACATTTAAGAAGCACAAGAAGGTCGCCCCTTCGGCAATCCGGGGAAGTTAGCGTACGCTGACTTCGAACAGGCAACAAGCCCTCTTGCCGAAAGGTAGAGGGCTTGTTGCCTGTTTATCGCAGATTGGCTCGTTACCGGGAACGGATTTCCTGACGCATAAACAGCGCGTACGACAGACCGAAGCAAATCATCGTTGCGGCTAATAGGCCTACGAGCTGAGGCCAGGACAGCAGGATGCTCTGAAGAAGCGGAAGAGGACTGGCGATCGCCCCGACGACCTGCTCGGTCGTCAGCGGACCGAGCGTTCGGACGCTCGGCATGAGCAGCGTGCTCGTCGCTTCGGAGAAGAGGAAGGCCGGCGACAGCCGATCCAGCAAGAGCATCAGATTGTAATGGCGAAGCAGGACGGAGAAGGCGGAAGTATCCGCCGGTGCCGTCGCCTTATCGATCAGCCCCGTAATCATGCTGTAGAACACGGAGAAGAACAGCCACAGCGCGATGCCGGACAAGGCAGAGGTTGCCGATTGGCGGAAGCAGATCGAGAATAGAATGGATAGGTTAAGCCAAAATCCGACGTAAATAACGGCGACCAACAGAAAGAGAACGACGCGCAGCACTTCTTCGGGCGTGGGCGGATAGCCGATTGTTACCAAGCCTAGGCCCATCACCGAAAACCCGAGCGAGAAAAGAACGACCGCGATTAAGAGCAGCGCCGCCGCAAATTTCGCCAGAATAAAATCTCCGCGGTAAATCGGCTGGGACAGGAGCCGGCTTAGCGTTCCTTTGTTGCGCTCCGAATTAACGGCATCAAAGCCGAGCGCAATCCCCATCAGAGGACCTAGAAAAGAAACGAACGTCACGAACGTCGGCAGCGAGCCGTCCGAAGCGGTGAACATCCGCAGAAACAAGAAAGCATCATCCGTCTGCTGCGACTGGGTGCCGGCTTGAATCGCCGTCACGGCGGCATAAATCGATCCTATGCATGCAAGAATAATGATGCCGAGCAGAATGCCGAAACGCCAGCTTCGCATATGGTCGCCGAACTCTTTGCGCACAATGGCCCAAAACGGAGACACGGTTCCCGGTCCGCGTCCCGCGAATTCGGATTTCCCCGCCGGGATACGCAGAGCGCTTAGCTGCTCGGTCAGCCGTTTCCAATAGCTGCCGCGGTTAGCGGTTGTTTCGCTCATGCGAGCCGCCTCCTTCAAAATAACGATGGTAGATATCATCGAGTCCGTACTGCTTGCGGCGGATGGCCTGCAGACGCGCGCCGCTTTCGATGACAGTCTTGGCCGCTTGGGACGTCCGATCGCCGCTGCAAATGAGAACGGCATGGCAGGTATCGCCCGAATCGGCAGCCGCCTGCTCCGGCCCGCGGTACTCGATTACCCCTTCAAGCGACGCCAGCTGCTCGGCTAGCGCCGGCGTCCAGCCTGACGCCTCGATTTCGACCGTGACCGAGCCATCGTCATCGAGCTGCTCCGCCAGTCCGGCCACATCGCCGCAGGCGATAAGCTCGCCGCGCACGAATAAGCCGACCCGGTCGCAAATTTGCTGCACCTGATGGAGATGATGCGAGGAGAGCAGCACCGTAAGTCCTTCGTTCCGGCTGA
>JAQSXN010000369.1 GCA_029256665.1 Paenibacillus sp. | reverse complement strand
GGAATCGTAATGTACAGAAATTGACGGAAGCTGCCGGCTCCGTCGATCGCTCCGGCCTCGTAATATTCCCGGTTAATGCCGGTCAAGGCGGCAGCGAACATAATCGTGCTGAACCCGAGCATCTTCCAGCCCGTAATCAGCAGGATGACCCACTTCGCCCAAGACGCATCCGAGAAGAACGCGATCTGTTCCTGGACGAACCCGAGTTTAAGCAAAAGATGGTTGACGATCCCGTTGGACGGATGGAACAACCACCGCCAGATGGCGCTGACGGACACCGGCGCCAGAATCATGGGGATAAAGAACAGCGCGCGATAAAAATTTTTCATGCGCGGATTCATCTGGTTCGTCACGACGGCGAGTACGAGCGGGATGGCTATCGAGAACGGCAGCAAGCCGAGCGTATAGAAAACCGTGTTGCCGATCGCCCCGGCGAAAGCTTCGTTCTGCAGCAGCCGCGCGAAATTATCGAAGCCGACAAACAGCTTGTCCGTGCCCGGAACCATGCTCCACTTGTGGAAGGCCAGATAGAACGTATGGATCAACGGTTTGTACATCCAGATTCCGAGCAGGATGGCCGCCGGCAGCAAATAGAGGTAGGGCTTTAGCTTGCGCCAGAGCTTGGAACTGTTCCCATGGCGCGCAGCCGCCTTCCGTTTCCCCTTCGCAAGGGGGGAGTACAATTCTTCCATTGTTTTGCTCATCGCGATCCCTTCCTTGTCAAAAGACCTGCGTCTTGCCGAGTATTGCCGTATGGCTGTATGGCTTGCATTACTGGATCATGCCATTGATTGCGTCCTGCGCCTTGGTCAATGTGTCCGCGACATCATCGTCCGATGTAATGGCCTTGACGATGGCATCCGTAAACAACGTTGCGATTTCGGTCGCGTTGTCGCCCGGCCAGATCGCCACCGGCTTGATTTTCTTCAGCTGCTCCAGGTTGATCTTATATAGCGGATTTTGCTCGACAAAGTCCTTCAAGCCGTTCGGATCATCGGCCAGCCCCGTGCGAAGCGGCAAGTAGCCGACCTGGGACGTAATGATCGTGTAGCCCCTGTCGCCGGTCACGAACTTGATAAACTCCCATACCGCCGCGTTTTTATTGGCGCTATCCGGCCGCACGGCCAGCACGCTGCCCGAGTTGACGGGAACGGCTTCCTTGTCCGCGAACCGAGGCATGCCTGCTCCGTACAGCTTCCAACCGCCTGCATCGGCCGCTTGCTTCGCGCCGCTGTGAAGCGCCGTGGAGGAAGCATACATGCCCAGATTGCCCGCCATAAATTGCTCGGAGAGCTCGGCTTCCGTGCCGGCAGCCGAAGCGCCATTCTGATACAGGTCCTTCCACATGCCGATCGCTTCAATGCTTTCCGGGCCCGCGAACCGCGCCTCTTTGCGGTCGTCGGACAAGACTTGTCCGCCGTTGCTGAGGATGAGCCCCTCCGTAATCCAGCCGTTGCTGGGCGCAAGGCCGAAGCCGTCCTTGCCGGTTTTTTCTTTGATCTGAAGGGAGGCTGCTTTAATCTCTTCCCATGTCGCTGGCGGCTGCTCCGGATTGAGGCCTGCCTCTTGGAACAGCTTCCCGTTCATGAACACGATCGGCGTGCTGAACGTGAACGCCAGTCCGTACATTTTGCCGTCGATCTTGCCCAGCTCGAGCGCGTTCGGCGATATGCCTTCCAGATGCGTCTCAAGCTCCTCTTGCGGGAACGTGTCCTCGTAAGCCTTGAAGCCGAGGCTAATGCGGGAGCTGTCGAGCGTGCCGAACGTATGCTGGACGATGTCCACCGCCTTGCCGGCCGAAATATCCGCCTTATACTGCTGCATCGTCGCGTCCGGCACGCCTTCGACGATTACGCCTTTCTCCTTGCCGATCGTATCGTTAAATTCCTTGATCAGCTGCTCCATCCCCGGCTTCATCGTCGGATAGGCGAGGCTGTACGAATAGAAGGCAACGGTCGTCGGATTGGCCGGATCAAGCGTCCCCATCTCCGCTTGCGTCGCCGAGACATTGTCGCCGCCTGCACCGCCGCAAGCGCTGAGCCCGATCATGGCGCCTAACGAGATAAGCGTGATTGTTCGTTTCGCAAATCGTTTCATCGATCGATTCCTCCAGATCTCATTGTTGGACTATTCCAGGCAGTAGGCTTGAATGCGTTGACGCATCTCGTCATCAATGCCGAATTCGGTTTCGAGGTACCTCTCGAAAGTGCCGTACTCCTGATCGATACGGTTTCGCGACGCGTTCAGGTAGCGCTCCTGCAGCTTCATCGCAGCTTCGATTTCGCGCAGATCGTCCATGCTCACATACTGAGCCGCGATATCGAACAGTTGTCGATGAAGTGCGGCCAGCGTCACATTGGACAATAGATAATCCTCCATCACGGTCTCGTACGGAACGCCCAATGTCAGCAGGATCAGCATGCTGCCGATGCCGGTACGGTCACGTCCGCCGGCGCAGTGATGAACGAGCGGCAAATTCGATGCAGGCGACTTCAACAGCTCCATCAATTGCTTGTACGAGGCGTTCCGAATCGGCAGATCGGTGTAGAGACGATCCAGCATATCCTTCGAAAATTGCTTATGCAGCCCTTTTGCGAACACTTGGACAAGGTCCAAATCCGGCTGATCCTCGGCCTCCATATTCGCAGGGAATCGGAGATTGACCGCTTGGCCGATCTGCGGATCCGGCTTCTTCTCGGCTTCCGCGCGGTTGCGGTAGTCGAACACATACTTGAGGCCGATTGCTTCCAAGGCCAGATGATCGTCAGGCGTTAGGCCGGTCAGCTCTGCGGCGCGGAACAAGAGCCCCTGTTTCACTGTGCGGCCATCCGTCGTGCGAAGGCCTCCCATATCGCGGAAATTATGTACCCCCTGAAGGGGGAGCAGGCAAGCGGGCATTAATTCATTAGTCATGGTTAGGGCTCCCTGTCGAATGATAGTGGATGGGACGAGCGGTTAGTGCTGAGCGGCAAGCGCGGCAAGCGGAAAACGAAGGTATTCATCCCGCCCCCCCGGCATGACAATGGTCTGAACCGTCACGCCTTCCGGATTGACGCTGACCACATTGTAACTGCAATAGTCCACCATGCTGAAGTGGTCCTCGTCCGCCAATTCTCCGGTAAACGCCGTGCCGTTCGCCGCGATGCTGCAAATGCCGTTGTACGTGCCGACATTGTTTGTATGAACATGACCCGCCACGATGCCGACAACGTCTGTTCCGGCAAGCACTTGGCCGAGCTGCTCGCGGTCAGCCAGCACATGCTCTGCCGGCATTAATTCGATCGTCAGCAGCGGATGGTGAAGGGCGATGATCGTGCCGCGCTCGGCCGGCGTGCTCAGTTCTTCCTCCAGCCATGCGAGCTGTTCGTTGTCGATGCGGCCATAATGGTGCCCCGGAGTCTGGGAGTTTAGGCCGATGAGACGAAGTCCTTGAATCGTATGGCTATAATAGTACGGCTGCTCGGAAGGCTCTTCCTTCAAGTAGCCTTCGCGGAACGGAGCGCGATGGTCATGGTTGCCGAGCACGACGTAGACCGGAATGCCGAGCAAGGACGATCCTTCATCGACAAGCTCGCGAATGTATTCGTAGTCTTCCGTGTTGCCTTCATGCGACAAGTCGCCCGTAATAACGACAAACGATGGATTGACGCGATTGTGCTGAATATGCGCGAAAACCTGTCTGACTTTGTCCGCCAGATTGAATTTGACGAACGGACCTTCCGTGTGCGGCGCGTTCATGTGCGTGTCGGTGAGGTGAACGAATTTGATAGGATTCAATTAATTTCCCTCCACTTGGTTTAATATCTTGCATACAAGAATCATATTTCTTGTATGTAAGGTGAGTGTTAAATGGATAATTAGATTTTATAAACAAGCCTCTGCCGATTTACGAGAAATACAAAAAAAATAGCCCTCGCGCATATTGCGCCGAAGGCTACGAAAATAATGGCATATGAAAAGGGCGTACATCCGAATGATCAAGTGATATAGCCATGGCGAAGCAAATCCTCGCGCATATTGCGCGAATGCTGCTGAATGATCGCTTTGGCTTCCATATAGTTCTGGTTAGACAGATGGTCTAGAATTTCCTTGTACAGCTTCCTCCCTGTATAAGGGCGGTTGTTGCCCTTCGTCAACCGGTAGGCAACGACGAAATACAGCAGCTTATCCCTGTGCAGCTCGAACGTATCGATCATATACCGGTTCTGCAGCGCCGTCAGCAGCGTACGCATAAACATCAGGCCGTTCTCGTAATACTCGCGGTACTTTTGCTCTTCGCTTGCCCTCACGAGCTGGTTGTAATGCGACTGCATCGCCTCTAAGTCCAGCTCGTACATGCCCTGAGCCATTCGATCCAAGGCGAACGAATACAATGCGCCGAGCAAATCGAAAATATCGTACAGATCCTTAATATCTATGCCTTTGACCAGAATGCCTCGTTTGTACAGCGTTTGCACGAACCCTTCCTTCTCGAGCAGCGATACGGCGGCGCGAACCGGGGTTCGGCTCATGCCAAGCTTCTCGGCAAGCTCGCTCTCCGAGAACAAGTCTCCGGGCAGATACGCTCCGTTCAGGAGCTGCTGACGTATGGATTGGTAAGCTTTATCGACAAGCGGTATTTCGGACATGTGATGGCTCCTCTATTATCGAACAGTTCATACCTGCAATACCCAATAAGTATAAGGGAACAACCTAATTGCTGACAACCAGACATATAGAAGCGCAAACATTTTTTTGCGAACATGTCGATTCCCTAAAGCTCCGTTCGTCGTTAAAGTAAGAAGTAGAATGGACAACGTGAATAAGGGAGAGGATTCCAACCATGAATCGGGTGATGCCCGCATGGTCGAAGCTCAAGGGCGTCGCGCATACGCTTCCCCACGACACGAAGCTGACGGTAAACTTCCAGCGCGGAGAACCGTTGCCGGCGA
>JAQSXN010000368.1 GCA_029256665.1 Paenibacillus sp. | reverse complement strand
ATCATGCTGCCGTCCACTTTGATCTGGCGCAGCGCCTCGACGACGTCGCGGTACATCCCGAAGTCGAATTCGCCCGTCTGGTAGTTGTAGCCCTCGTGGCTCGTCGCGGAATCCAGCGTGCCCGAAGCGTAAGCCGGACGGGTGAACCCCGATCCGCTCTTGAAGTTGCTGGCGAAGCCGTAGATGCCCTGCGACTTGCCGGCTTCCGTGATTTTGCGGGCCGCGTCCACCATCTCGTCCAGCGTCTTGGGAGGCTCGGAGTAGCCCGCCTGCTCCATTAGGTCCACATTGTAGAGCAGTCTCCAGAATTGTCCGGTATTCGGAAGCGTATACACGACGCCGTTAAGCGAATAGACGTTATCCACCAGCAAGCCGTCGAACTGCGCCAGGAATTCATCGCCCAGCAGCTCCTCGAGCGGTTCCAGATAGCCTTTGTTCACATAGGTTTGGAAGTCGTTGACCTTCAGCACGTCCGGCGCCTGGTTGCTGGAGAACGCCACGTCGATCGCCTGATTGTAGTTGTCCGCCATCACCTTCATCTCGACCACGATATTGTCCGCGTTGTTCGCGTTATATTCGTCTACCTTCGTCTGCATATAATCCATGTCGTGGCGATCCATCGTCCAGTAGGTAATTTTCGTTTTCTCGCCCGCCGCTCCGCCTTGTTCTCCCGCATTGCCGCCGTTCGCCTCGGAATTGCCTCCGGCCCCGGACGAGCATGCCGCCGCGAGCAGCGCTATAATCGTCGCTCCGCTTAATGTACGCGCCCATTTACCGCCAAGTGCTCTCTTCATCTGCCGTACCTCCCCTTTGTGTGGCGCGCGAGCCGACCGAACCGCCAAGGCCGGCTTGCCGCTTGCCTGTCCTGATTGTAGCACCATCGGCGCCTCTCCCAAGAAGGTCAAAATGACGATTCGAGTAGGGTAAAATGACTCTCCTGCCGCCGCGGCTAATCCGACGCGACGCCGCCTTCGTACTTGCCGCGGAATTCGGTCGGGGTCATGCCCGTATGCTTCTTGAACAGCTCGCTGAAGTATGGGCGGTCCCGGTAGCCGAGCTCGAACGTCACGTCCTGCACCTGCATCCCTTCCAGCAGCAGCTGCTTGGCCTTCTCCATCCGGGCGGCCGTCACGTGCTGCATGAAGGTCAACCCCGTCTCCTTCTTGAACAGGTTCGAAAAGTAGCTCGGGCTGAGGTGGACGGCGGCCGCGCATTCCTGAACGGACAAGTCGGTGCCGAGCCGCTCGCCCGCGTACTGAATGGCTTGGTGGATGAGCTGGCCGGCGTCGCTCTTCTGCCGCTTCAACATCCAGTCGCAGCCCGTAAGGCCAAGCGTTCTTACCTCTTCCATCAGCTCGGAGGTGGAGGCGTGTTTCCCCTTCTTAAGCGCCACAAGCTGTTCGTCCAGCCATCGGCGCTGCTCCGGTTCGGCTTTCTCGGCCAATACGCGATACATGGAGAACGCCAGCCCGTAGAATAGATTCGACAAATTGTCGGGGTCGGGCGGCGCCGGATAACGCAGGCATTCCTCGAACATATCGGCGAGGAGCCGCTCCGTTCCTTCTCGATTGCCCGATCTGAGGCAGTAGAGCAGCTCCGTCTCCTTCTCCGGCGAATAATGCGGCGTCATGCCGACTTGCCGCTCGATATCCCGGTAGGCGATCATGCTCCCGCTGCCAAAATAAAACTGATAGCTCAGCGCCGTTCTCGCCTGCTCGTAGCTCATGGCGATATCGCCGATCGTATCCGCGCGTTCCCCCATCCCGATCGAGATGTCCCGCTTCGCGTAGAGACTGACGTTGTCCCTGCAGGCTTCCGCCAGCGCCAGCACGCCTTGCTCTCCCCCGTCGTTGATCAGCATGACGAACGGTCCGGACTGCTCCCGGAACAGAACGCCCTTGGCGTGTTTCTTCAGCGTCTCCTCCAAAATATTTTGCACGGCGAACCGGCCAAGCTCCACCTCCCGTACCGGCATAGGCGAGCTATCCTCCGGCAGGCCGTCGATCTGGACCGCCAACGCGATAAAGCCCCTCGGCTCCATGTCGATGCCGAGAAACTCCCACTTGTCGGCCGCTCGCTCCGGCTGCTCCTCGTGACGGATCAGCAGCCGGAAGTACTCCTGCCGCAGATACGGCAGACTCTCCCGCAGCTTTCGTTCTAACGCGAGCCTGTCCAGCCGTTTTGCCCGTTCCTGCTCGATCTGCGCTTTGGCGCGCAGCACGACCTCCTCTATTTGCTTCACCGTAAAAGGCTTCAACACGTAATCGAACGCGCCGAGGCGCATCGACTCCCTGGCGTATTCGAATTCCGAGTAGCCGCTGAAGAAGATCACTTTGGCGGTCGTGCCGCTCTCCTGCAGCTCCCGCACCATGTCGAGACCGCTGGCGAGCGGCATGCGGATATCGGTCAACAGAATATCCGGCTGCTTCTCGCGAACGAGCTGCATGCCGTCTCTTCCGTTCACGGCCGTTCCTACGATGTCGATGCCGTGCGCCTGCCAGTCCACCTTCTTGATAATGCCGTCGATGACCGTCTTCACATCGTCGATGATGCACATCGTCATGTTGCTCATGCTTCTCTCACCTCTTGCATCGGAATGATAAGCCGGACGGTCGTCCCCGCCCCCGGCGTGCTCTCTAGCTGAATATCGGCTTGATAACCGTAATACAACGACAACCTCGCGCGAACGTTCGATAAGGCGTATCCCCCGGACGCCCCGCCGTCGTCGATGCCCGCGAGCAGACGATTCAGCGTCTCCGCATCCATGCCAATGCCATTATCCCGGACGGCGAGCACCAGCAGACCCTCTGCAGAGGAGGCTTCAATCGTGATGCGCCCCGGCCTGTCCAGCTCTTGCAGGCCATGCAGAATGCTGTTTTCGACAAGCGGCTGCAGCATGATTTTGAGCACGGGGGTTTCTAGCAAACGCTCGTCCGCGCACTGAATGTCGTAGGCAAACAACTCGGGATAACACATCGTCTGCAGCTTCAAATATTGCTCCACGTGATTAAGCTCCTGACGGAGCGACGTGATTTCCTTGCCGTTGTTCAGGCCCAGGCGGAACAGCAGCGACAGCGACACGATCATCTCGCTCACGGCCTGCTGCTCCTCCATCTCGCTCTTCCAATAGATCGTATTCAGCGTGTTGTAGAGGAAATGGGGATCGATCTGCGCTTGCAACGCCTTGATCTCCGAATAGCGTTTCTCCCGCTCCGACGTCTTGACCTCTTCGATCAGCTCGCCGATCTGATCCATCATCCGGTTGAACTTATGCCCGACCTGGCCGATCTCGTCCTCGAAGGGGCTCTCGAAGCGTACGTCGAGCTTGTTCTGCTCCACCTTGAACATAAGATTGCGTAGCTTGAAGAGGGGCTTCAGCAGCAGCTCCGACAGCATGCTCGAGAGCACGAGCGCGAGCAGGACGCAGACGCCCATGATCGTCAGGATCGTCCAGCGCATCTCGGCTACGGGAGCGAGGAGCTGCTTCTTGGACTGGTAGCCGATCAGCACCCAATCGTTATTCATGCCGAGCCCCGCGTAATTGACCAGATACGCGCCGCCGGACGGGCTATCGTATTCAAAGTGTCCCCTATCGCTGCTTCCGATATAGTCTTGCAGCGGTTGGGCCCCGCTTCCCTCCGTCTCCGTCGACGAGAAGATGCTTTCGCCGCGACGGTCGATGAGTCTTTGCTTCAGGCTGCCCTCCTGCAAATTCGCCCGAATCAGATCCAGCAGATGATCCTCGCGAACGTTCACGACGACGTATACGCCCGACAGCTGCATGTCGAACAGAGGTTTGATCACAAGCGAGATGACCGGCTTGCCGCGGGCGAACAGCTCGTCATCGTGCCCGCGAACCCAGATCGTGTTCCAGGGCAGTCCTTCCTGGTCTCTGATGGCCCCGGCCACGGCGGTATCCTGGAACGGCATGCCGACGTCCCGCCAGTTCTCGGTGGGATAGAATTCCCCGATCGGCGTATGAATAAGCACGGAATCGATGGACTGTTCGGTCAGCATCATCTGGGCGAACGGCGTCTGCAGCTGGGACAGGCGGTTGTAATACTCCCCCGCGTTGCCGGATTGCACGTCCCTCATCGCGCGCTGGAACGGCTCGCCCATCATGAGCGTGGATATCGACACGACGATGTTGCGCAGCCGCTCGTCGAATACCTGAGCCGTCTTGTTCAGCGTATTCTGGCTCGTCGTCGTCGCCTGCGCCTTCATCTCGGATGCAAAAAACACGGAAACGTAAATCCCGGTGGCGGATATGCAAACGACCGTGAGCATCACGAAGGATACCCACAGTCTTCTCTTGAGCGATATTCGGTGAAATAGATGTTTCACGACGCATCTCCCCGTTCGGGATGGATTACCCTTTGACCGAGCCTACCGTCACCTGCATAAAGGAACGGTTGGCGAACAAATACACGATAAGCAGCGGCAATAACGAAATGCACGCGCCGGCCAGCATAAGTTGATTCTCTACCGCGGCCCCTGCTCCGTAACGGAGGTTGGCCAAGCCGACCGGCAGCGTCTGCATGTCGGGACGGGACAACGAGAATACGAGCGGCAAAATATATTCATTCCAGGCTCCTCGGAAGGTGAACAACGTCACCACGGCCAGCGCCGGTCTAAGCAGCGGCAGGATGATGCGCCAGAAGATGGAATAGAAGTTGCAGCCGTCGATCAGCGCGGCCTCGTCCAGATCCTTCGGGATGCCGCGGAAGAAACCGATGACCATAAAAAATGCCGTTGCATGCGCGCTAATGAGAATGATTATGACACCCCATAATGATTTCTGCAAACCGATGCCCACCATCAGATCGAACTGCGGACGCAGCACGACGGCCCCGATGGAGATGAACAGCGTGAACGATTGCAGGAAGATGAACAGCTTCTTGCCCTTGAACGGCACGCGGTCGACCGCGTAGGCGGCCATGGCCGATACGAGCAGCGTGCCGA
>JAQSXN010000367.1 GCA_029256665.1 Paenibacillus sp. | reverse complement strand
GCTGGAATTCCAAACGAACCGGTTTCATGTCAAGGTGCATGAAACGACGGAGATTATTTTGCGGAAACAAAACCAAGTAAATAAATCGGTTATATTGGGTATTCGCCCGGAGCATGTGAAGCTGGAGGGCCTTTATTCGGAAACGATCATAACGGCGACGTACAAAGACGACGAGCTGATGGGCGCCGACCGGTTCTTGTATCTGGACATCGGGCAAGAGAAGCTGCTGATCGCGCGGGTAGATCCAGACAACCGGTTTGCGGAGAACGAGAAAATCAAGGTGGAGCTCGATTTGTCCAAAGCCCATTTCTTCCATAAGGATACAGGCGAACGAATTGCGGAATAACCGAATATTTCTCGCTCGGGAACGGGGTGAACCATTGTCATGAAGATACTTTCCAACAAGCTGTTGCTCGGCGGTCTGCTGCTCGCCGCGGGATGGCTGCTGTCCTCTTGCTCGGCGGCGGCGCCGGCGCTTGGCTCCGCAGCCGGAGCCGCACGGTACGACGAGCTAGAGTCGACGTTCGAATACGACGGCGATCCGTATTTCGGCGAAGCGCTAGCGGCGTGGCGGGAGCAGGGCATAAAGAACGCGACGGCAACGGTAACCGCAGACGGCTCGAAGCCGTCCGCCGTATCGGATCCGGGTTCGATCCGTGTCGGGGACTACGAGGGAAAAAGCAACGTGCTGTTATGGAATACGGAAAGCACGGGATGGGTCGAATACGAAATTGACGTTGCAGAGAGTGCGCTGTATGAAGTCCATGCGTCGTACGTTCCGATCAAGGAGGAGGCCTACAAGGGAGCCATCCAATGGGATGTCGCGATCGATGGCGAAAGAGCGTTTCGCGAAGCGTCGTCGGCCGCCTTGTACCGAACCTGGGCCGATGCGAAGCCGATTCTCAAAAATTCGGACGGCGACGAAATTCGTCCCAGATCCATTGACATCTCGCAATGGAGCATCAAACCGCTGCTGGATTCCGGAGGAGCATACGCGCAGCCTTTGCAATGGCATTTGAAGGAGGGGAAACATACGATTCGCTTGTCGGGCCACGCTCCCGTAGCGATCGAACGCATCGAAATGTTGCCCGCGAAGACGATTCCCGATTATGAGGAGACCGACGCGGAAGCGCCGGCCACCTTCGGAGAAGCGATTACGCTGCAAGCCGAAGATTTTGCCTACAAGAACGATACGGCGGTCAAGCTGTTCTCGGATAAAAACGTCAGAACGCTGCCTCGCTACAAAGGCAGGATCATATACAACACGGTCGGCGGCTTAAGATGGCTCGAACAAAACCAGGAAATCGGCTGGACCTTCGAAGTGCCGGAGACCGGGTTGTACAAATTCGGCTTCCGCGCCTTGCAGAATACGATCGCGCAGAAAACGTCCTACCGGACGATCAAGATCGACGGAGAAGTGCCGTTCCGGCCGTTCCTGGCTTACGGCTTTCCGTACTACGCTTCCTGGCAAGGCGTCATCCTGGAGGACGAGGAGAACAACCCTTACCTAGTGAAGCTGGAGAAAGGAAGGCATACGTTGTCGCTCGCGGTAACGCAATCTCCGGTTAAGCCCATCATCGTCGATATCGAAAAAACGATCGGCCATCTGGACGCGATCGATTGGGAGTTGCGGACGATCACGGGGTCGAGCAGCAAGAGGACGCTGGACCGCAACCGCAGCTGGTCGATGGAGACGGACTTTCCCGGCTTGACGGGCCGGATCGTGCTGGCGGCCGAGGTCATGGAAGACTTGGCATCCCGGGTTGCGTCGGTCAACGGGCGAAAGGATTCCATCAGCCAAGGGCTCCAAACCTCGGCGAAGGATTTGCGCTCCCTGCTGCGCAAGCCGGAAGAAATTCCCTACCATATCGACGAAATTTCCTCCATGCGGGAGAAGTTCGCCGCCTTTATCGACACGTTATCCAAACAGTCGCTTCAGCTTGACGAAGTGTACGTTATTCCGGCGGAAGGAAAAGCGCCTTCGATGGAGGCCGGCTTCTTCGAACGGATATGGGGAAGCGCGAGAAACTTCTCCTACTCGTTCGATACGAGGGACAGCCTGCGGAAGATGGACGACGACAAGCTCAATATTTGGGTCCAGCGCGGACGCGACTACGTTGACCAGCTTCAGCAGCTCGCGGACGAATCGTTTACGGCGGAGACCGGCATCGAGGTGAAGGTGAACCTGCTGCCGAGTCCCGAGCTGCTGCTCATGTCTAACGCGGCGGGCGTCCAGCCTGATATCGCGCTGGGGTTGACGCAGGACTTGCCGGTCGATTACGCCATCAGAGGCACGCTGCTCGACTTATCGGAACTCGAGGGTTTCGACGAGCTTTACGACAGATACAGTCCGGGTTCGTGGCTGCCGCTGCATTACGACGGCGGTTATTACGGGGTGCCGGAAACCCAGTCGTTCCAAGTGCTTTATTATCGAAAGGATATTTTGGAGCGGCTGGGACTCGGCATTCCCGAGACCTGGGACGAGGTATACGATTTACTGCCGACGCTGCAGCAAAAGGATATGAACTTCTACGTGAATCCCAAGGAGTTCACCTATTACTTCTATCAAAAAGGCGTGGAATTCTACGAGCCAGGCGGCATCAAAACGGGGCTCGATACGCCGGAAGCTTATCAATCGTTCAAGCAATGGACCGGCTTGTTCAACACGTACGCGCTGGAGCGCGAAGTGCCTAGCTTCTATCAGCACTTCCGCAGCGGAACGATGCCGATCGGCATATCCGATTACAACATGTACGTGCAATTGTCGGCCGCGGCTCCCGAGCTGAACGGACGATGGGGAATCGCCTTGATCCCGGGCACGAAGCAAGCGGACGGCACCATCAGCCGGTGGGCGGGCGGCGGCCAACGTACGGGCGTCATCTTCGACCGGTCGGAAAAAAAGGAGGAAGCCTGGACGTTCATGAGATGGTGGTTGTCCACCGAGACGCAGCAGCAGTACGGCGCCGACCTGGAAGCCATCAACGGCGTCGCCTTCAGATGGAATACGTCGAACGTGGAAGCGTTCGCCGGGCTGCCATGGAAGCGGGAAGACGCGGACATCATTCTGAACCAATGGAAGTGGTACAAGGATATTCCCAATGTGCCCGGCGGTTATTTCCTCGAGCGCGAGATCAATAACGCCTGGGTCCGCTCCGTCGTCCGAACGGACAACTACATGTCGTCGCTGGAGCAGACGGTTAGGGACGTGGGTAGGGAGCTTCTCCGAAAGCAGCAGGAATTCGGCTTTATCGACGAGCAAGGCAACCGGCTGAAGCCGCTCGACATTCCGGTCGTCGACCGCCCTTGGGAAGGAATGGACCGTCATGTGGAGTAGAATTTGGTCGTTTCGAACATCGTATCTGTTTGTCGCTCCGTTCTTGATTTGCTTCGCCCTCTTTATCGTCATTCCGATTCTGGCGGCGGTCGGGCTCAGCTTTACGTACTATAACGGCATCGAGCCGCCGCGTTTTATCGGCTGGAGCAACTTTCAATATTTGATCGCGCAGGATCTGTTGTTTCTCAAATACGCGCTGCCCAATACGTTTAAGTTCGCCGTGATCGTGGGTCCCGGCGGCTATGCGGCGGCGTTCCTGCTGGCTTGGCTCATTTCGCGGCTGCGCGGCGGGTACCGGAAGTGGGTCGCGCTCGCGATGTATACGCCTTCGCTGACGATCGGCATCGCGATGACGATTATCTGGCTCCCGTTGTTGTCAGGGGACCGAATCGGCTACCTGAACAGCTTTTTGCTAAAGCTTGGATTCATCGACGTGCCGCAGTTATGGGTGACGAACCCGGATCTGCTCATGAACTCGATGATCGTCGTCACGCTGTGGTCCAGCATGGGCGTTGGCTTCCTGGCGATGCTGGCCGGCATTCTGAACGTGGACGCGACGTTGTACGAAGCGGGCAGAATCGATGGCATCAGCAACCATCTGCAGGAGCTTTGGTTTATTACCATCCCTTCCATGAAACCGCAAATGTTGTTCGGCGCCGTCATGGCGATCGTGACCACCTTCAAGACGGGAGCGATCGGCGTCGAGCTGTCGGGTCAGAATCCGACGCCCGAATATGCGGGCCATTTGATCGTGAACCACATCAACGATTACGGTTTTATCCGGTTCGAGATGGGATACGCCGCGACGGTTTCCGTGTTTTTGCTCATACTCATGTATTTTGCGAACAAGCTTAGCTGGGGATTGTTCGGCGCGAAGGAGGAATAACACCTGAATAAGTCGAGCCTCGCTGCCAAGATCGGTTTCAACGCGTTTATGCTGGCCTTGTCCGTTCTCATGATCCTGCCGATCGTATACATCTTCAATCACGCGTTCAAGCCGTATCACGAATTGTTCGTGTACCCGCCTACTTTCTTCGTAAGGGAACCGAACGTTCAGAATTTCGTGGAGCTGATGTGGGTCGCGGCCAATTCGATCGTGCCCGTCTCCCGTTATTTGTTTAATAGTTTGCTAATTTCCGTGCTTAGCGTCATAGGGGTGACGGCAGTCAGCTCGTTGTGCGCCTACCCGTTGTCGAAGCATCCTTTCCCCGGGAAAAAGGCGATATTCGCCACGATCATCCTCATGCTCATGTTCACGCCGGAGGTGATCCAGATTCCCCGCTATCTGGTCGTAAGCAACCTGGGCATTATGAATACGTATTTGGGTCATTTGCTCCCCGTGCTGGCATTGCCGGTAGGCGTGTTCCTGCTCAAGCAGTTTATCGACCAGATTCCGGATTCGCTGCTGGAGGCCTCCCGCATCGACGGGGCGAACGAGCTCGTCGCGTTCGTTCGGATCATCATTCCGATGTGCATGCCGGCCATTGCGACGGTAGCCATTCTGTCGTTCCAGAACTCGTGGGGCAACATCGAAACGTCCGCCTTGTTCATGCAGGACGACGAGATGAAGAACTTCCCTTCCTTTCTCTCCACGCTCACGAGCAACTTGGCCAACAACGTGGCGAGGCAAGG
>JAQSXN010000366.1 GCA_029256665.1 Paenibacillus sp. | reverse complement strand
CTCCTTTCCGAAAGCTTTGCATTATGAAGTCTACATCAAATACGTCCGTTCGTGAAGATGGGTGGCAATTTTTTTTGGACATATTCCCCAAGGCTTGGACATACCTCTGTTAAGAGAGGGGAGTGTTCTCGTGGACAGCACGCTTATTTTTCTACAAATCGTCTTAATTAATGTATTGCTTAGCGGAGATAACGCGATCGTCATCGCCATGGCCAGCCAGCATCTCCCCGCGAGGCAGCGGAAACGCGCGATCTGGTGGGGGGCCTTTGCCGCGGTTGCCCTGCGATGCCTGCTGACGGTCGTGGCGCTGCAGCTGCTGCAAATTCCGTTCCTTCAGGCCGCCGGCGCGTTCTTGCTGCTGTATATCGCGGTCAAGCTGCTGCAAGGCGCCGGGGGCGGACATGACGATCCTAGGGTCAAGAGGGCGACGACGCTCGGACATGCGGTCTGGACCATCGTCACCGCGGATTTTATCATGAGTCTCGACAACGTGCTTGCCATCGCTGCCGTGGCGGACGGCGATCTCGTGCTCGTGCTGCTAGGCATCGCGCTCAGCATTCCGATGATCGTCTGGGGCAGCCAGCTCCTGGGCAACCTGCTTCAGAAGATGCCCGCGCTCGGCTATATCGGAGCGGCGCTGCTTGCATACGCGGCAGGGGAGATGCTGATGAAGGACCCCGGCATGAACGCCGCTTTGTTCCATCATTCCAAAATGTTGTCGGAGCTCGTGCCGCTGTTATGCGTGCCCCTCGTCATCGCGCTGGCCGTCATGAAGCGTAAACCGGCATAAAACGTAACAGGTATAAGCCGCCATGGCCCTTCGGGGAACTGGCGGTTTTGCCTGTTTTTGCCTTATTCGACAAGGCCCGGGGAGCCTTTCGACAGTTTTTTTTGCGCTGCCAACTCTTCATACTGGTTTTTTTGGCTCAGTTCCATTAAACTAATATAGATAAAATTCGCCGTCTTTCGTCTATCTATACGATTGATGTTGTAAGGAGCGGAAATGTTTATGCCATCTAACAAATATTCCGCTGGAATCATTTTGCTGTTAGCCGGGGTCATCGTCCTGCTGGGCAAGGTCGGAGTGTTCGGCTTTCTGGGAGCCATCTTCTGGCCATTGCTCGTGTTGATCCCGGGCGTGCTTCTGCATGTGCTTTATTTCGGCAGAGTCGTTCCGGCTGTCGCGCTGGTACCCGGCGGAATGCTCGTTGTGTACGCATTGCTGTTTATCGTTTGCAACATCGCCGGTTGGGAAAGTCTGAAGTATCTATGGCCGTTATTTCTGTTCGGGGTCGCCGCGGGCTTGTACGAGTATTACATGTTCGGCAGCAACGTGCCGCGCGTCGTATTTACGGCATCCCTCGTGATCGGCGTCGCGTCCATCGTCTTCCTTCTGTTGATCCTGCTCTGGAGCTGGGGCATCTACCTGGTTGCGGCCGCGCTGATCGCGGCGGGAGCTTGGATGATGTTCGGCACGCGCAAGCGTTGGTAGGATAACCTCGAATCGGGGGATCTCCAAGACGCGGAAAGAAAAAGCAAATAAAAAAAAGTGGAGTGGATCTATTCTTATGCAAGCAAGAGAGAATTTACGCAATATCGCCATCATCGCGCACGTTGACCATGGCAAAACAACGTTAGTCGACAAGCTGCTTCAACAGTCCGGCACATTCAGAGAACACGAGGCCGTACAAGAGCGGGCTATGGACTCCAACGATTTGGAACGCGAGCGCGGCATTACGATCTTGGCCAAGAACACGGCAATCAACTACAAGAACTACCTGATTAATATCGTAGACACGCCAGGCCACGCCGACTTCGGCGGCGAAGTGGAACGGATCATGAAGATGGTTGACGGCGTATTGCTGGTCGTCGACGCGTTCGAAGGCTGCATGCCTCAGACAAAGTTCGTGCTTCGCAAGGCGCTTGAGCATCAACTCACGCCAATCGTCGTCGTCAACAAAATCGACCGTCCGAACGCAAGACCGACGGAAGTCATCGACGAAGTGCTGGATCTCTTTATCGAGCTTGGAGCCAACGACGACCAACTGGAATTCCCGGTCGTATTCGCCTCCGCTCTGATGGGCACGTCCAGCTTGGATCCCGAGCAGCAAGACGACAACATGCAGGCGCTGTACGAAACCATCGTCAGCCATATTCCGTCTCCAACGGAAAGCATCGTAGATCCGCTTCAATTCCTGGTAACGCTGCTTGATTATAACGAGTACCTCGGCCGCATCGCCATCGGCCGCGTGAACCGCGGCACGATTAAGCAAGGTCAGCCGGTCGCCGTGATCGACCACGACGGCAAGTTGAAACAGGCGCGCATCGAGAAGCTGTTCGGCTTCCAAGGCCTGAAGCGCATTGAAATTCCGGAAGCCGGAGCGGGCGACATCGTCGCGATCGCCGGTATCCGCGAAATCAACATCGGCGAGACGATCGCGGATCCGCAGAACCCTGAAGCATTGCCTGTTCTAAAGATCGACGAGCCTACGCTGCAGATGACTTTCCTCGTCAACAATAGCCCGTTCGCGGGTCGCGAAGGCAAATGGGTCACTTCCCGCAAGCTGCGTGAACGTCTGTTCAAAGAGCTCGAGACGGACGTCGCGCTTCGCGTTGACGAGACGGAAAGCCCGGACGCGTTCGTCGTATCCGGACGCGGCGAGCTTCACCTGGGCATCCTGATCGAGAACATGCGCCGCGAAGGCTACGAGCTTCAAGTGTCGAAGCCCGAAGTCATTATCAAAGAAATCGACGGCGTCAAGCAAGAGCCGTACGAGCGCTTGCTCATCGACGTGCCGGAGGAGAGCACGGGCTCCGTCATGGAGAGCCTTGGTTCCCGCAAAGCCGAGATGGTCAACATGATCAACAACGGCAACGGTCAAGTGCGGTTGGAATTCATTATTCCGGCGCGCGGCCTTATCGGATACCGGACATCGTTCCTGACGCTGACGCGCGGCTACGGCATCATGAACCACGCGTTCGACAGCTACGGACCGCTTGCCGGCTCGGGCGTCGGCGGCCGTCACCAAGGCGTGCTTGTCGCGAGCGAGAACGGAACGTCCACGTTCTATGGCATGATGGGCGTAGAAGACCGCGGCTTGCTCTTCCTGGAGCCGGGAGCGGAAATTTACGAAGGCATGATCGTCGGCGAGCATAACCGCGACAACGACATCATCGTCAACATCTGCAAAGAAAAGCAACTGTCCAACGTCCGTTCCGCGGGCAAAGACGACACGGTCAAGCTTAAGACGCCGGTCCTCTTCTCCCTTGAGCAGGCGCTTGAATATTTGAACGACGACGAATATTGCGAGATTACTCCCAAATCGATTCGTCTGCGCAAAAAGATTCTGGTCAAGAGCGAGCGCGAACGTGCCGAGAAACATCGGAAGATGTCGCAAGCGGGCGTATAATCCATTAACCTAAAAACGGGGAGTCCGCCGCCAAGCGGACTCCCCTTGCGACTTTAGGAGGTAGAATTCATGCAAGAATGGTTAAGCGAACATAAGCTGGTGTCGTATTTGATCATATTGGCGTTTACGATTTACATTTTTAATTCCGTGTTCCGCCCGCAGGCCGGCAGACTTCCCATTCTGAAAGAAGTGGTCGTGTATCTGCTCATGGCTTTCGGTTCGGGCATTCTGATGATTCTGCAGGTGGACAAACTTCCCATCATCCAATGTATGGCGATCGCCGTCGTGATGATGCTTATGCTGAGAGGCAGACAGCTGTACGACAAATGGAAGAAGAACAAGGGACCGCAGGCGGAAGCAAGCAAACCGGAGTCGGGACGATGAGATTCGAGGATGCCTTGTTTAACTGGCTGCAAATCAAGATCGTGGCCGAAGGCCGTCCCGAAGACGATGCGGCCAAACGCACGTTGGACTTCTTCGAGGAGATTCTTCGCGAGGACCATGGGCTAACCCGCATAGCAATCGAAACGATGGACGCCGGGATGATTCTGGTCGCGTACGATAAGGACGGAGAGACGCATACGTCGCGGTATCCGCGCGAATTAGGCGAAGCATTATTGACCGACATCAGCTCCAATCCCAAATACAACTGACGAGAAGGTGGAACCCATGAGCCAAACATCCCTGCCTCCGCGCTCGGGGTCGCGCGGTCAGCCGAAAAAGGCGCAGCCTGCCGAAGGGAAAAAAACGAATAAACCCAAAAAAACGAAGAAACGCGGACGCGGATTGCCCATTTTCCTCGGCGTCGTCGCGGGTCTCCTAATCCTGGCGGCGGCAGCTCTTGGGTACGTCGTGCTGAAGACAAACGATGCCATCGGGGAGATCGGGCTCAACGAAAGCGAAGCGACGCCGGTGCCCGTTGCTCAATCGGTCAAGAAGCAGCCGGTAGCCATGGTGCTGATGGGATTGGATTCGCGCGAGCATGGCGGAGGTCTGAATACCGACGTCATGATGGTAGCCGCATTTGATCCGGAGTCCAAGAAGGCGACGGTCGTGTCCATCCCGCGCGATACATACATAGACGTCGATGGTTACCGGGCGCGCAAGGCGAACAGCTTCTACGCCGATTTCTATGCCTTAGCCAAGAAGGAGGGCGCGGAGACGGAGCAAGCAAGGCTCGAGGGCAAAAAAGCGGTCCGCGAGGTGCTTAGCAAGCTGTTCGGCATCGATATACAGTACGCCGGCATCATCAACTTCCAAGGTTTCAGCGACGTCGTGGATGCCGTGGACGGCGTAAAAGTCAATGTCGACATTCGCATGAAATATACGGATGACGCGGACGGCACGAAGATCGACCTCCAGCCTGGAGAGCAGACGCTTGACGGCGATGAGGCTCTGGATTTCGTCCGTTACCGCAAGTCCGACGACGGCCGCAACATGTCGAGCGATTTCGATCGTAATCGCCGCCAAAGCGAAGTGATCGGCGCGATCGTCGACAAGCTGACCTCGCTCGGCGGAGC
>JAQSXN010000365.1 GCA_029256665.1 Paenibacillus sp. | reverse complement strand
TGACCGTTACGCAGCAGTACACAGCAGTACACAGTAATAAGCAGCAGACGCGCACCTTGCGACACCCAATCACCTGCAAGGTGATTTTTTATTTGAAATTTTGCCCGGCTGGCTGGAAGCCGCTTACACTCGTCTCCTTCGCGAACCTGTGCTAAGATAGTAGCGAATTGGAACCTAGGCAGCCAGGCTGGGAGGAAGGTTATGTTTTACTCGCTCAAGAGCAGGCTTATCGCTATATTTATTCTACTGTTCGTGTTGTCTTTCGGCGCATTGGCGGCCGTTTTGTTTAACGAATCGCGGTCGATTATTCTATCCCATCTCGAGTCCTCCGCGCTGGAGAAGATGGAGGAGTACGGCTCGTACGTGGACATGGTCCAGATGGGGGTCTACGACGTCGCATCGCTCGTATTCAACAACGAGAAAACGCGAGAATGGGACGGTAAGCAAGGGGATGAAGGATTGCCGCCGGGAGAGAAAATCCTTTCGAATTTGGAGATGAGCGCCTTTCTGACCCAAGCGACCAACAGCTATACGAGCGTGCAGCGCGTGACGGTGTACCGCGACGACGGACTTTGGGTGAGCGGGGAGAATCAGTTCGGGGAGGAAGCGACGTTTCTCGGGGAAGGCTGGTACCGGGATTTCAAAAGCAAGGGAGAACGCTGGGTGGCGGGCCATGTCGATCTCGTCGAGCAGCGGTTTGGCAATAACAATCCCGTCGTCAGCATGATTATGCCGATCGCCGAATTCGAGCCGAGACATGCAAGCGCCTTCATGAAAATCAACGTGAGCACGGATTATTTCCTGGAGCCGCTGAACCGGATCCATCTGGGAGGGACGGGCTCCATCCATCTGCTTGGAGCTAACGGGCTGCCGATGCTGGGGCAAGAAGGCTTCGAGCAGACGCCCGAGCGGGAGGAGCTGGTCCGGACGATTAAGCAGGACTCGCGCAAGCAAGGGGTGACCTACTCGAACAGCCCGGGTGGGGAGCGGGAAATCATCGTCTTCAAAAAGCTGAAGCGGACGAACTGGATGCTGGTCGGGATCGTGCCGGAAAGCGATCTGTACGCGGAGCTGTTCGACCTTCGCGAAAGCATGATTCTGATCGCCTCGCTCCTGCTTCTGCTGTCCGTCGGCCTCGCGGTATGGCTGTCGCACGGCATCTCGAAGCCGCTGTCCCGGCTCGTCGCCGCCATGCGCCACGTCCAGCGCGGCGACTTCGCCCAAGCGGAGCTTCGGATGCCGCCGGACGTGGGGCTGCGCAACGAGGTCGGCTTCGCGACCTCCACGTTCCGCAAGATGGTCGTGCAGCTCCGCCAGCACATCAAGACGGAATTCGAGCTGAAGCTGCTCCGGCAACAAGCGGAATACAAGGCGCTGCTTATGCAGATCAATCCGCATTTCTTGTTCAACACGCTGGAGCTGATGAGCAGCTTGGCCATGCAGAAACGGACGGACGACAACGTGGACGTCATCGAATCGCTGGGACGGATGATGCGGTTCTCCCTGCGCATGAGCGACGATCTCGTAAGCCTGGAGGACGAGCTTAAATACGCAGGCGATTATGCCTCGATCCTGCGCGTGCGATTCGGCGACCGGCTCCATCTTTCCATCGACAGCACAGATAATCTCAAGCAGCTAACCGTTATCAAGTTCATTCTTCAACCGTTAATCGAGAACGCGGTGAAATACGGGTTCAGGCACTTGGCGGAAGTCCGAGTGGCCGTGAAAGCGGAGCGGGTGGACGGCCATATCCGCCTCGTCGTGGAGGACAACGGCCCCGGCATTCCGGAAGAGACGATCAGGGAGCTTCGAGACAAGACGCTGAATGCCAGGATGGAGGACGTGCTCGTCAGCAAAAGCAAGCAGATCGGGCTTGGCAACGTGCTCGCGCGATGCGGTCTCTATTACGGGAACTTGTTCCGATTCCGCATCGGAACGGGCGAGAGCGGCGGAGCTTCCATATCGCTTTTCATTCCGATACAGGAGGAACATATCGATGTACAACGTGATGATCGTGGATGACGAACAGGAAATCAGGCAAGGCATCCGGCTCAAGGTAGACTGGGAGGCGCTGGGACTTCGAATCGCGGGCGAAGCGTCCAACGGCAAGGAAGCGCTGGAGCTGCTGGAGCACGAGCCTTGCGATATCGTCATTACGGATATGAATATGCCCGTCATGAACGGGTTGTCGTTCTTGGAGGCTTGCAGAAAGCTGGATCCCGGCATCAGTCTCATCGTGGTTACGGGCTACGAGGATTTTCAATACGCCCATGCCGCCGTCCGTCACCAAGCGAAACACTACTTGCTCAAGCCGGTCGCGCGCGACGAGCTGACGGACGCTCTCTCGAAGATCAAGTCGGAGCTCGATAAGGAAGTGGCGGAGGCTAGACGCGCGAAGGATATGGAGTGGCAGCTGTCCCGATTCTACAAGGAACTGAAGGACCAGTTCCTCCTGCAGCTCTCCAAGGGCGGCGCCGAGGAGCCGGGAGGCCGGCCGGAGCGGGCGAAGCGATTCGGGCTGGACGCGTGGAACGAAAGCGTCGTCCGGTTCGCGAGCGCCGGATTGCTGGAGCGTTCAGGCGGAGAGGAATCGCGTCCCGCCGAACAATTCCGGCTCCCCTTCGAGCTGCTTTGCCGGGAGCTGGCCGAAGGCAGGGAGGAGGACGTGCAGGTATTCCGCGACGAACATTACCCAGGACTCATGCATGCGATCATCCGCGGCGACAATGCCAAGGCAATTGGATTTATGGACGAGCTGAGGGAGACGGTCCGGCGCCATCTCGGCTTCGAGCCGACGATCGGCATCGGAGATGCCGTAACGGGCTTCGGCCAGTGGAAGGAAGGCTACTCGACCGCCTTGCTGTCTTGGCATCTGTCCGAAAGCCATGTTCTCCAGCCCGCGCGTCCTTCGGAAGAGCCGGCGTTGTTGCCGGAGGAGAAGGTCCAGGTGCTGCAACGCTTGCTGAAGAAGGGAGAGCTTGAACCGTTCGGCAAACTCGCCCTGGAGATGCTGGCGGAGGCGCAGCAATACTCCAGAACGGCGCTCGTGAAGACGATCTTCCGGCTTCATCTGGCGATGGAATCGTTTGCTGCGCAGGCCGGCGCTCCCTTCGACGGCAAAGACGCGTTATGGCTGCGACCGGACGTCGCGCTGCAGCTCCGGACGCCGGAGTTGGCGGCCGCCCATATTCTCAAGCTGGCAGCCTCCGTCGTAGGCCGGCTCGGCGAGCGCGGCGAGGACGCGGAAATGTCCGTCATCGAAGCATCGCGGGCTTATATCGACGAGAATTACATGTACGAGCTGAATTTGACCTCGCTTGCCGAGAAGTTCAATTATAATCCGTCCTACTTCTCCGAGTTGTTCAAGGCGAAGACGGGCAAGACGTTCATCCAGTACGTCTCGGACGTCAGGATGGGACACGCGGCCAGGCTGCTGAAGGAGACGTCGCTTGGGCTATGGGACATCTCCGAGCTGACGGGCTTCTCCAATCCCAGCTACTTCAGCTCACGGTTCAAGCGCATGTACGGGATGTCCCCGTCCGAATACCGCCAGCGCCCATCCTGAAAAAAACGATAGCGAACTCCCGAAGAAATAAGATGTTAACGAAAAGCCTCCTTGCTTATGATGAATGTACGGCACGTTTGGTCGTGCATTCATCCTTCGAAGGGGGCTTTGCCATGGGTACGACACGCAATTCATTGGCCCGCGAGCAGAACCGTACGGCTTATCTGTTTCTGCTGCCGTGGCTGCTCGGATTTTTCTTATTGACGGCCGGCCCGATGGTCGGCTCGCTGTACTTATCGCTGACGAAATACAATCTGCTATCCCCTCCGACCTGGATCGGCGCCGAGAATTACGCCCGCATCTTCGCGGAGGACGACACGTTCAGAGGTTCCCTGTGGTTGACGTTCAAATACGTCTTTCTCTCCGTGCCGCTCAAGCTGGCGTTCGCGCTGATGATCGCCATGGTGCTTAACCGGGGGCTGCGCGCGATCGGCTTGTACCGGACGGTTTATTACATCCCTTCGCTGCTCGGCGGCAGCGTGGCGATCGCGATCGTATGGCGCCAGATTTTCGACGGAACCGGCGCGGTCAACCGGGCGCTGGCCTGGCTCGGCATCGAGGGCCCGTCCTGGATCGCCCATCCCGACTACATCATCCACACGATCGTGACGCTTTCCGTCTGGCAGTTCGGTTCGGCCATGGTCATCTTCCTCGCGGGACTGAAGCAGATTCCCGCCGATCTGTACGAAGCGGCGCAGGTCGACGGCGCGGGTGGCTGGAGACGGTTCAGCCGCATTACGCTGCCGATGCTGACGCCGGTCATTTTCTTCAATCTCGTCATGGGCGTCATCAATTCGTTCCAGACGTTCACGCCCGCGTTCGTCATCGGCGACGGCCGCGGCGGCCCGCTGGACGCAACGATGTTCTACACCTTGTACCTGTATCTGAAAGGGTTCTCGTTCTTCGATATGGGCTACGCCTCGGCGCTCGCTTGGATCATGCTGCTGATCATCGGATTATTGACGGCCGTGATCTTCGTCACTTCGAAATATTGGGTATTCTACGGCGATAATAAGGACGGGAGGTAACGGGAGGCCATGACTAACGCAACCGCATTGAAAACTAGACTAACCGGGCCGCTTAAGCATCTGCCCGTCATCGCTTTGGGACTGTTAATGATCTATCCCGTGTTGTGGCTGGTCGCCAGCTCCTTCAAGCCGAATCAGCTCATCTTCTCCGATCCGTCCCTGTGGCCAGCTACGTTCACGCTGGACAACTACAAAAACGGCTGGGCGGGCTTTCAGGGGATATCGTTCGGACGGTTTTTCGCCAACTCGTTCGTCATCTCCATCCTCAGCGTGCTCGGCAACGTCGTGACGTGTTCGCTTGCGGCGTTCGCGTTCGCGAGGCTCAAGTTTTCGCTGGGCAAGCTCTGGTTCGCGCTGATGCTGGTGACGATCATGCTTCCGT
>JAQSXN010000364.1 GCA_029256665.1 Paenibacillus sp. | reverse complement strand
GGAAGAGCTCCGCGAGGCTGCTGCGAAAGCTCGAATCGAGCACGTCATCGAACGATGGCCGGACGGCTTCGACACGGAGGTTCATCACGAAGGAGGAACTTTGTCGGGAGGCGAACGGCAGCGCCTCGCTATTGCGCGCGCGTTGCTGCGAAAGCCGAAGCTACTGCTGCTAGACGAGGTGACATCCGCGCTCGATCCCGCAACGGAAGCCGACATCAACGGGTTGATCGAACAGCTTCGCGGCGGTCATACGATCGTGTCGGTCACCCACCGGCTGGACTCCGCCGCCGCCGCGGATCGCATCTACGTGTTCGAACAAGGCGAGATTGCCGAATCGGGGACGCACGAGGATCTGCTGCAGCTCGGCGGCGCATACCGGAGCTTATGGGACAAGCAGCATGGCTTCCATCTATCGGAGGACGGAAGACAAGCTTCCGTGTCCGGAGACCGTTTGGCCAAGCTTTCGTTTTTTGCCGGCGTGGAATCGGGTCCGCTTGAAGAAATCGCCAGCCACTTCACGAGCGAGACGTATAAGGAAGGCGACGACGTCGTTCGGGAAGGCGAGGAAGGCGACAAGTTCTACATCATTGCCCGCGGCAGATTCGAAGTGCTGAAACAGAAGGACGATGGAGCACACATCCGGGTCGCGGTGCTTCAAGACGGCGATCATTTCGGCGAAATCGCGTTGCTGCGGGACATCCCTCGCACGGCGACCGTCAGGGCAGCCGCCTTCGGCGTCGCGTTGTCCATCAGACGCGAAGCGTTCCTTGGCATTGCGGCGGAGCATCCGCAAATCCGAGCTACGCTCGAGCAGTCGCTAGCAAGCCGTTCATGATTCTTGCCGTCCATTCGCATCAAACATCAACGCCTCCAAAACCGCATGATCGCGGCCTTGGAGGCGTTCTTTCGTCTTTATGTCCCTTTGGATTCCAACCACTGCTTGGCTAGCCGCTTAGGTGCGGCAAGCAGGTAGGCTTCCTCCAACAAATCGGCGATCTCCGACCAATTCACAGGATCGCGCATACCGATCCAGCCATGTTGGCCAATATACGGCGTTTTGAAATAACGGTCATCTTGGAGCAGCATCTCTTGGTTCTCCCGGGTCGACTTGAAATGAATGACGCCGTCCCTCATCATGATGTACGACTTGTCCTTCACTTTAAAGGTCGTATGGCCGTGACCGTCCACCAGATCGGCCGATTCGGGAAATCGTCCGCATATGGCGCGCACTTGCTCCAACATGGCTCGTCCTTCCGGTGTTTTCATGCCGCTCGCCTGATCCATGGCCATCCCCGCTTTCTATACCGCCCCTGCGGCATTCACGGCATCCGCGAATTGCTTCAGCGCCTTTTCCAAAATAAATCTCGGGCAAGCCAGGTTGATCCGCAGCCAGCCTTCGCCTTCGCTTCCGAATACGGAGCCTTCGTTAAACGCGACTTTGGCTTGTTGGTACATAAGCTGCTTGAGTCCGTCTTTGTCCTTCTCGAGCGCCCTGCAATCGATCCACAGCAAGTAGGTGCCGTCCGGCTTCATCGGTTTGACCGCCGGCGCGTTCTCCTGCAAGTAGTTCAATGCATAATCGAGGTTGTTTTTCACGTAAGCGAACATTTCGTCCAGCCAGTCCTCGCTGTCATTGTAGGCCGCCACCACCGCGTCTTGGGCAAAATGGCTCGCCATATGGAGCGACAACGTATGGATTCGTTTGTCGAGCTTGGCCTTGATGTCTTTGTTCGAGATGACCAAAAAGGAAGTGACCAACCCGGGCAAATTAAACGTCTTCGTTACGGACAGCGTCGTGATCGTCAGATCCGCGATTTCCGGGGATAGCGACGCGAACGGCGTGTGCGTATGTCCCGGGAACGTCAGATCGCAGTGGATCTCGTCGGATACGACCGTAACTCCGTAGCGGAGGCAAAGCTCGCCCAGCTTCAGCAGTTCTTCTTTCTCCCATACCCTGCCGCCCGGATTATGCGGGCTGCACAGCAGCATCAGCTTGGCGCCGCCCTTAAACAGCGACTCCAGATGGTCGTAGTCCATCTCGTACCGACCGTTATGGTTCACTAGCGGATTCTTGGCCACCTGTCTGCCGTTGCTCTCGATGACGTCATAGAACGGATAATAGACGGGGGATTGCAGCACGACCTGTCCGCCGGGCTCGCTAAATTGCTCCACGCACAAGCTTAGCGAGGTTACGACGCTAGGCGTATCTCCCAGCCAAGCCGCGTCGATCGTCCAATTGTGGCGGCGCCGGAACCAGTTCACGATGGATTCGGCGTAATCGTCCGTGCGGATCGCGTAGCCGTACGCGCCGATCTCCGCTCTGCGCTTTACGATTTCCTGCACGGCGGGCGGGCTCGGGAAGTCCATGTCCGCTACCCATAAGGGCAAAATATCCTCGCTGCCGAACATCTTGGCAGATTGATCCCATTTATACGATCTCGTGTTGCGGCGGTCCAACAATTCGTCAAAATTCACAGTCAATTCTCTTCACCTCTTCTACAGCGTACGGGCGTCTTCGATTCGCGCCGTTCAATATCTCCTCATTTTACCGATTCCGACTTCGCGAAGCAATATGCGGGAGGGGTTCGAATTTCGCGCCAAAGGCAAAATTCCCATTTTGTTAGGCGCAAAATGGGAGTTTGGTAGCGTTCGATATAAAGTGCGAGTTTGAAAACCTCTTTAAGCCTCGCGTCCGAGGAAGCGCCAGAAATTGCGATGGTACATGTCCTCGAGATCCCGCTTGATCTCGTCGTCGGTTACGCGCCAGCCGCTTTCGAGCAGCTTGACGTATTTGTCCGCAAGCACCTCGCCGACGATTTTGCGGGAATATTCCCACTTGTAGATGAGCTGCTCGAACACCCGGCAGTCGGAGTGGATCGGAATCATCGTCGTGCCTAGCAATTCGATCCGGAAACGCGTCATCTCTTCCACGATGGAATCGGTATTGAGGAACCACCAGCAGCCGAAGATCATCAGATTGCGGAATTTGCGGGCAAGCACCGCGAGCTCGTGCTGATTCTCGCGCGCCAACATCGTCACGATGAACTTCTGCTCCGGATACTTCCGGCACAGCGCCTCCATCGCCGATACGTCCGACTTCATGCTCATATCGCCGGCCAGCTTAAGCGATGGGTTGGACGCCCGGCGCACGCCGATCATCAGCGCGAACGGAATGCCCTGCTCCTGGCAGACCGGGATCATGACTTCATCGATCATGGAGCTGCGATGATGCTCCGCCGGATAAGCGAAGTCTCCCGGCATCGAGACGGCTAGATACAGCGCGTCCATGCGCACGATCCATTCTTGGAGGAAGCGGCGCACCTCGAGCGCGGTCGTTTCCGTCCAAGCTTCTTCGACGTCGTAGCCTTGTTTTTGAAGCTCTTGAACGGCGAACGGCCAATTATTGAGAAGCGAATCGACGCGGAGCGCGGCGTAGAAACGCGGATCCTTACGGCCATTGCCGGCATCCCATACGGGACGCTCGAGCGGATCGAACGGATCGTTGGTCATGACGATTCGGTCCACCTTCGCGATCTCCATTACGGCATCAACCTGCTCGTTTACGGTTCTCTTCGCGAACTCCGCGCGGTAATCGTCCAGATTTCTCGACGACACGTCGATGCCAAGCCGATTCAACATCGTAATGAAGCCGCTCGCGGCTTCGCTGACCGGCGAATGGTCGACGAACAGCCTTTGCCAGATCAGATCGGCCTGCTCCTTCTTCGTGAGCGACCAGAATTCGTCATACTGCTGGTCCGTTCTGCGGAACGACTCCGACACCAGGTAGTGGTAGACCAGCAGCTCGTCCACGCCCCAAAGCAAGAGCGATTCGAACTCCGGCGCGTACAGATGCGTGTGCATATCCGTAACGGGAAGCGTGCTCGCGAGCTGCACCGTTCTCTTTCTCAACTCTCTTATCTCTTCGTTCATCGGTGTTCCTCCCCTATTCTCCCTACGACTTGCCGGATGGCAAGTGCCGCAGCACTTCCCGGAATACGTCCTCGAGCGTTACTCCGGATTCGCGGGCAGCCCGCGCCGCGTCCTCGTACTCCGGCGCCGACTTGACGAGCTGCTTTCCACTATGCGCCTGTTTAACCCGCACGTTGCCGTAACGCGTCTTGACCTCCACCCAGCTTCTATTCAAAATCCGTCTGTCCGCTTCGTAGCTTCGCACTCCGAAGGTCGACGTCTCCGTCAACAGAAGATCTTCACATACGGTTTTGTCGCCTGGATGGCATAGGACGGTCAGCAGCACGCCTGGCCGGTTCTTCTTCATAAATACGGGCGTGTAATACACGTCGAGAGCGCCCGCTCCAAACAACCGCTCCATCGCATAACCGAGTTTCTCGCCGGTCATGTCGTCCACCTGCGTCTCGATGACGATGACGCGTTCCTCGCCCGCGGGCTCGGAGTCGCGGTAAAGCACGGCCCGGATGACGTTGGGATGGTCCATATCCTTCGTGCCCGCGCCGTAACCGATGCGCTCGATCACGCCCGCCGGCGTCGGACCGTACGAAGCCGCGAGCGCTTTGGCGATGCCGGCGCCGGTCGGAGTCGTCAGCTCGCCTTGGGCGGTGAAGGCAGACAAAGGCACCCCCGTCAAAATCTCCGCCGTCGCCGGAGCCGGAATCGGATACACGCCGTGCGCGATGCGGATTCGTCCGTGGCCAACAGGCACAGGCGACACGATGATCCGGTCGATGCCGAGGTTCTCGAGCGCAAGGCAGACGCCGATAATATCGACGATGGAATCCATGGCGCCTACCTCGTGGAAGTGAACGTCGGCGGGATCCATGCCGTGAATTTTCGCCTCGGCTTCGGCAATGACCTCGAAGATGGCAAGGCAGCGCGACTTCACCCGGTCCGGCAGTTCCGATGAGCGAATCATCGCCAAGATGTCCGAGGCTTTGCGGTGCTCGTGATCATGGTGGTGGCCGTGAGTATGGCTGTGCGCGTGGTCAGGATAATGTTCGTGGCCATGACTG
>JAQSXN010000363.1 GCA_029256665.1 Paenibacillus sp. | reverse complement strand
GGAGAAGAGTATGTGAAGCTCTCCAGGGATCCGGCCGGTCCCACGGGATATTTTAATACAGACTCGGTGAAGTTCGAAAGGCTTCCATCAAGGATAGATACGCTTAGCGACCTGAAAGTAGGCGATACGTCGATCCTGCGGACCGGGGTAACGGAATATATGTATCATGTCGGCCATGATGTCAGCGAGGTGCTGATATCGCCATCAGCCACGGATGGTGCGGCGGAGATTGCGGTCAACGGTTCGGTGGTGGACAGTGATTCTGCCGAAGCCGGCGTGTTGGTGCCGCTCAAGATCGGGGACAACGCAATTGTGATTGATGTCACCGCAGAGGACGACAGCTTTACGAAACGTTACGCGTTAACGGTTAAACGTTCCGCCGGGAATGACACGAATACGGAGCTTGTCGCCTTGCAACTGGATGGGAGCGATCTGCCGGGATTCGATCCGGACGTCACCGAATATTTGCAAACCGTGCAGCATGAGACTGCATCCATTACGATTATGGCTGCAGCAGTACATGCCGATGCCTCAGTGAAGGTGAACGAAGGTGCAATGGGGGCCGGTTTGCCGGTTATCGTTGATTTATCCGTTGGCAACAACGTCATTGATATTTTGGTTACCGCTCAAGATCCGGGTTACACCCGTACCTACGTTCTAAATGTCGTTCGTCAGAGCAACGACGCGACATTGACGAAGCTGCAAATTAACGGCCAGGAGCTGACGAGAGGCTACAACACGTTGCCAGGACAGAATCAGTCGCCGGGCTTCGAACCGAATGTTACCGAGTATGCTTACGAAGCGCCTGCGGGAGCCAATGAATTCATCGTTACGGCGGAGGCCGGCGACTCGAATGCCATCGTGCTTGTAAACGGAAATAGGGTAAGCGACAGCAACGAGTCTCTGCCGATAACGTTGATTCCCGGCGTGCAATCGATTCAGGTAGAGGTATTGGCTGAGGATCGTTCCTATTCGCAACAGTATAACATTACAGTAGGTTTGGGCAATCACACGCGCGGCAAGCCGGTCAAGGCTTCTCAAGAATATTATTTGACTCCGGGCAGCCATGCCGTCGATGGCAATGGAGGTACCGAATGGCGTAACGTGCTGGCAGACGGAACTCCGTATGTATGGCTGGAGGTGGATCTGCTCCGCAGGACATCATTCGACCGGGCGACGGCGGCCTTCTATAACTATGCCGATATGAGAAACTTCAAAATACAATATTCGGACGATGGCTTGCAGTGGCAAGATGCTTATGTGAGCGATGCCGCGCCATCCTCGTTAGAGAGCGTCGGCTTCCCGGAAGTGACGGCAAGATACGTCCGTTTCTATGCCGATAAGGCGAAGGAACTGGTGTTCATCGGCCTGTATTCCTTTGAAATTTACGGGGAAACACTTCCTTCCAGCGAGCCGGGGGCCGATTACGAACGGTTGGACGATATCGTCTTGTCGAACGGTCCGATTGCGTTTGATCCTTATATTACCGATTATACAGTTGTAACGAATGACGACCTGGCACTAACGGCAGTCAGGGGCGCGGAAGGGCAAGCCGTGAAAATAGATGGACTGGTTCGCGACAGCATGTCAATCGCCAAGGAATCCTTGTTCGGCAGCCCCCGGGTAGTCTCCGTCGAGGCAAGCTCGCCTGACGGAAGTCGCAGCATGATTTATCGTCTGCATATCGAGCTCGTTCCATCTGTCCCCGGTTCGGGTTATACGCTGGCATTCGAGGATGAATTCGAAGGAGATAAGCTGAACGAAGACCTGTGGTACTACCGGACAGGCGGCAATACCTACACGGACAACAAGAAGGAGAATGTATCCGTAGCGGACGGCATGCTAAAGATCGCATTGAAGAAGGAGCAGGCCGGAAGCGGCGGCAAAGCCTATTCCGGAGGAGGCGTCATTACGAAGCCGCTCCTGGGCTACGGCTACTACGAGACGCGCTTCAAACAATGGGATAAAGCCGGCTTCCACAGCTCCTTCTGGATAGCAGGCATGAATCAACGCGTATCGGTCCTAGACGGGGATGAGCTTTATTCGCCTTCGACGGATTATCAGGTAAATGAGATCGACGGCTTCGAGATCGAAACGTCCGCTCCGAATGAAATTTTGACGGCGGCCCACTATTGGTGGCCGGAAGATACGCATCTCGTCTATGTGCCGTATACGACCTATGAGGAAGTGGACTCATCCGACGGCTACCACACGTACGGGATGGAATGGACGCCGACAAAAATCAAATATTACGTCGATGGCCGCATGTTCCGCGAGGAATATTATCCCGGGCCACACGGAGCGGGAACGCAAGGAAGAGGCCAGCACCTGTGGCTGACGTCTCTGGTATACAAGCTGCCGGTTGACGACGAGCATCTGCCGGCAGAGGTAACGTACGACTACTTCAAGTTTTATACGAAGGATTACGGACTGGAAGCGCCTGAGGGAGCGCTCATCATCGACAATGGCGATCCCGGTTATTCGGAAACGGGGAATTGGTCGTCCACGCATGATGCCTTCGGTTATAAAGACAATGATACAAGGCTTACACGAACTGTAGGCGATCAAGCGGAATGGACGAAGGATCTGGAGGCTTCTGGCAACTATGAGGTGAAGGTATGGAATCCGTCATTCCATAACAATACGACGCAAGCGAAATATACTGTGGAGCATGCGGACGGCGAGACAGAAGTGACGGTCGATCAAAAGCTCGGAGGACAGCAGTGGATTACGCTCGGCACGTATCGTTTCGCACAAGGCGAGACAGCAACGATAACGGCGACCGCCAAGGATACGGCGTACCTTCGGGCTGATGCCGTCATGTTCGTGCCCAAGTACGGAGATCCTGATTCCGGCACAGAGCCGCCTGACAGCTCTGATCCGGATTCGGGAGAAGGCGGAGCTTCCGGAAATTCGGGAAGTTCGGGAAGCTCAAGCCGGATTATCGAAGAAGACGGAGCAATTCGAATGGAATTGGAATCCAGGCTTGAAGGTGACATCGCCGTTTTCGAGTTCTCCATCGATCGGCTCCGCGAAGCCAGGGCTATGGCTGAATCGGGAGGGCAAGGAGCGGAGGCGAAACGAATTAGGTTATATGCGGAAGATACGTCCGGCATGCAGCGGCTTGAGATTCGTCTGCCGGGAGAGGCAGTCGCCGGAGGAACAGGTGCGACAGCTCTGGAAGTGGTGACTAAGTTCGGCAACGTCGCGCTGCCGTCCGATTTGCTGGGAGCGGGGGATTCGGTGAAATCCGCAGCATTGTCGATCGGCCCGGCTGATTCAAGCAAGTGGCCGACCGATGTAGCGGCAGGAGTGGGCGGCCGCCCCTCATTGGAGCTTCAGCTATCGGTTAACGGCAAGCCCCATCCATGGAACAACAGCCGCCAGAACATGGTTGTATCCATTCCTTATACGCCGACAGGAGAAGAAGCGGAAAGGTATGAGCAACTAGTTGTTTGGAAAGTAGATGTGAACGGCAAGGCGACTGCTGTTGCGAATGGGAGATACAACCCGCTCACAGGGCTGATCACTTTTAAGACGACGCATCTTGGTGAGTATGCGATTGCTTACGTGGTCCCCGGTTTTATTGACATGAATAAGGCGGAGTGGGCTCGCAAGGCAGTTGAGGTTCTGGGCGCGAAGGGAATCGTGCAAGGAACCGGCGAACGAACCTTTGCGCCGCAAAAGGCGGTCACTCGCGCCGAGTTCATCACTTTGCTGATGAGGACGCTGAGCTTGGCGGATCGGAATGAAAGCGCCGCTGCGAAAAGCTTTAGCGATGTGGATCCGGCGGACTACTATTACAATGCTGTGATGAACGCATCGCAATTCGAAATTGTAACGGGCTACCGGGACGACAATTTCCTTCCGGATGCGCCAATCAGCCGCGAGGAGATGGCGGTGATGATCGACCGCGCGCTTCAACGCCTGCATACGGAACTACAGCCGGCAAGCCTGGCGATAGAGACATTCGCGGACAGTATCAAGGTCTCGCAGTATGCCAGGGACAGCGTGGCAAAGTTGGTCGGTTTGGGCATCATGGCAGGAGACGACAATGGGAAATTACGGCCTCAGGACGGGGCGACAAGAGCGGAATCGGCGTTACTGCTTTATCGTATATACGACAGGTATGAGAACGATTAATGGTATATTGAAGGTTTTTGTGAAAAGTCGAAAGGCGATTCCGGTCTGCAGGCGGTACAATTGAAGTATCGCGGTACTTGTTGCGGCGAGGGAGAAAGTGAGGGAGAGGGAGAGGAATGATGAAGATGAACCGAAGGCTGGCAGCGCTCATTGTCATAACAGGCTTCTTGCTTGTAGCAGGTTTCATAGGCTGGTCGTTCCTGTCTGCAAGACATGCTCCCTCTGCTCCGAGCGTCAAAGGAATGAGGCTGGAAGTGATGGTTAGCGCGCTTAACAATCTTCCGTCCGACCCCGCTATGGATATGATCAAGACGGAGCTGGACAAGAGGCTTGGCATCGATTTGAAAATTACGGCGATCGTCGGAGACGAGGATTATAAAAACCAGCAAAGTCTTCGTTTGGCCAGCAATTCGTCGGCAGATCTGTTCTATGTGGACCGCAGGGATATGATCAAACTTTCGCAGCAAGGCAAATTGTTGGATCTGACTCCTCTTACAGGAGAGCTCCAGGCGACAAAAAAATTCGTAGGCGGCGAAGAAGCTATGGCGGCGGGCACCTACAAAGGCAAAGTCTTCGGCATACCGAAGACGTCTCCGGCTCCGCAATTCACCTTATGGCTGCGCGAAGATTGGCTGGAACGGGTCGGCATGCAAGTTCCGTCAACGCTTGGCCAATTGATGGAAGTGATGAAGGCTTTCACGGAACTGGACCCTGACGGCAACAACAAGCACGATACTTACGGGTTCACGGGTAATCCGCAATTTAACGCGCTTGACCAACTGTTCGGGGCTTACGGTACGACCTATCCAGGCAAGTTCTATATGAAAGACGGCAAACTCGTTAATTC
>JAQSXN010000362.1 GCA_029256665.1 Paenibacillus sp. | reverse complement strand
TCGCTGACCGCTTCGCGAATCCGCGCGTCGGCCATCAGCGCCTTGCGGAAAGGAATCCCTTCTTCGACGCTCTTCATGCACAATTCATAGACGACCTCGTGAGCCGTTTGTTTGCCGAGCGGCTTCGCCAGCACGAACATGACGCGTTCCGACAGCAGCAGGCCGCCGAGCAGATTCAAGTTGCGCAGCATATTGTCCGGCTTCACGACCAGTCCCGCGAGAATCGCTTTGGCGGATGCCAATTGAGACGCGAGATAGATGCAGCTTTCCGGAAGCGCGATCCATTCGCCGCGCCAGGACATCGCGTCCCGCTCATGCTCGACGATCATCGAATCCTGCACGAGAGCGACGTTGTAGCGGATCGGCTTGGTTAGGCTCGCCAGTCCTTCCAGCGCCGCCGGATTTCGCTTGTGCGGCATCGTCGAGGAGCCGATCTTGCCGGAAGTAAACGGCTCTTCGACCTCGTCGATCTCGGTGCGCATCAGATTGTAAAATTCGTTGCCCATCTTGCCGAGCGTGCCGCTGATCATCCCGAGCAGT
The DNA here is from genome assembly GCA_029256665.1 of Paenibacillus sp. Taxonomy (GTDB): domain Bacteria; phylum Bacillota; class Bacilli; order Paenibacillales; family Paenibacillaceae; genus Pristimantibacillus. The sequence continues at coordinate 4,469 of JAQSXN010000362.1, read as the reverse complement.
CCGGCGTACTCGGCCGACCGGTCGCGGGAAGAATGCCAGCAGATATTCGGCGCTTGCAGCCCCAGCCGTTCCATCGTCCGGCGCTCCACCTCCGGACCCAATGGCCCGAAGGAAGCGTGCGTGCCAACGCCGCCTCCGAGCACGCCGGCGAACACCCGCGGCTCCGCTTCGCGCAGCCGTTCCAGATGGCGAACGACCTCGTCGAGCAGGACGGCGATCTTAAAGCCGAAAGTCGTCGGCAGCCCCTGCATGCCGTGGGAGCGTCCCGCTATCGGCGTCTCCCTGTGCTCCTTCGCCAGCTTAGCCAACTCTCGCGCGACCGCGCGAAGATCCCGCACGATAATGCGATGGGCTTCCTGCAACTGCAGCATCATGCCCGTATCGACGATATCCTGCGTCGTCGCGCCGTAGTGCACCCACTCTCCGTGCTCGGATCCGCACAGCTTCTGCAAAGCTTTCAGCGTCGGCATCAAGGAATGCTTAACCTTCAGCACTTCCTGGGCGATCTCTTGTATGTTCATCAACTCGACCTTCGCCTTGGCGGCGATCTCCTCCGCCGCTTCGGCCGGCACGAGCCCCAATTCCGCTTCCGCCAGCGCGAGCGCCGCTTCGACGTCGAGATGTTTCTGCAGCCGGCTCTCGTCCGACCAAACGCCGCGCATTTCCGCCGTTCCGAAATTGTTCTGAAGCATGATCATATCGATAACATGTGACGGCATGATGTGTAATCCTCCTAGATGTCTGGAATAAAATCGGATAAGTTCTCTATCGTTTCAAGCAAGGATATTCTGTCTGGCAGTTCTCTCCAAGCGGCGGGAAACTCCCGCGAGGCATCCGAGAATTTGGCTATCCGCTCTTCCGCGGACAGCGGGCGGCCCGGCGAGCCTCGCGGACAGTCGACCCGTTCCGTCCGCGTCGTTCCGTCCGCGAGCTCGACGGTCAACACCGCGAACCTGCCCTTCGGCATCGCGTTAGGCGCCGGAGCCAATTCCGCATCGTATCGGCGGCTCACCTTGGCCGCTAGCCTCGCCAAGTCGCCGCGGATCGGACGGTCGGAGAACGCGTCGATGCCTAGCTCCCCGTCCGCCAAGGCCGCCGCGACGACGTACTCGGCGCTGAAACGCCCTTCCGCTCCGGTCTTCGGCTCGCGCACGACGAGCGCGGCGTCTCCGCCGGGCGGAAATACGACCTCCGCCCGAACGACTTTCTCGGCCGCGAACCCACTCTCGGATCGGATCGCCAACGCGGCGTCCGCCGCGTGATGGGCCGCGGAGCAGCAAGGATACGGCTTGAACCAGAGGCCCGGTTCGACGATCTGCCAGGGCTGTCCCCAAGCTTCGACGACCCGCTCCGGACTCGTCCCTTCGCCGCCGAACAGCGACAGGAAGCCGATCGGCCCCGCCAGCGGCTCCTCCGCTCCCGCGAAGCCCGTCGCCGCGAGCCTTGCGGCGAACAATCCCGCCCGCGCCGCCATTCCGGCGTGCAGAGGCTTAACCGCGCTGCCGAAGTGAACCCGCAAGCCGCCCGATTGGGTCGCGGCCAAACCGAGCGCGCGAATCGTTGCTTCTACGTCCAGCCCGGTCAGCCGGGCGCAGGCGGCCGCGGCTCCCAGCGTCCCGAGCGTGGACGTGCTATGCCAGCCCGCCTCGTAATGCCGGGAGCCGAGCGCAAGGCCAAGCCTGCACATCGTTTCCGCCCCGACGGCATAGGCCGCAATCAGCTCCGCCCCGGACGAGCCTCGCTCTTCCGCTTCGGCCAGCAACGCCGACAAGAGCACCGCGCTCGGGTGGCCCCGGACGCTCTCGTGGACGTCGTCGTAGTCGAGAGCGTGGCTCAAGTAGCCGTTGACGAGCGCGGCATCCGTCGCGGAAGCGCGATAGCGGAAGCCTAGGATGGACGAGGCTCCTGCACCCCGGCCTTCTGCGCCGATTCCGAGCGCCGAGAGCAGCATCGCCGCTCCCGGATCGGAAGCGGCGGCCATTGCCGACGCCAGCCAATCCAGCATGGCGGCGCGTACGGCTTCGGCGACCTTCGCTTCCTTCAGCGGCTCGGAGCGAACAATCCGCTCGGCCAGCTCCCTCGTCGGAGAACCCCCGCTCATCCGAGCGATTCGAGCGCTTGAACGGCTGCTTCGGCGAAGAACGCCGCGCTAATCGCCAAAGCGTCTTCGTTCAGCGTGAATTTCGGATGGTGCCATTGCTCAGTACCGCCGGTCCCCATCCAGACGAAACAGCCCGGCACGCGTTCCTGGTACAGGGCGAAGTCCTCTCCGCCCATCGTCGGCACGGCTTCGACGACTTGCAAGCCTTGCGCGGAAGCAGCCTCCCGCAGGATTCCGGCCATCCGCGCGTCGTTATTCACCGCGGACAGCATCGTCGTCCACTTCAGCCTCGCTTCCGCTCCGTAGCCTTCGGCGACGCTCTCGACGAGCCGCTTCATTTTGTCCGGAATCGTTCTTCTCGCTTCAGGTTCGAAAGTACGGACCGTCCCTTCCAGCACGGCCGAGTCCGGGATGACGTTCCAGGTCGAACCGGACTGCAGTTTGCAAACGCTCACGACCGCCGAATGGTGCGGACTGACGCCCCGGCTAACCAACGTCTGGAGAGCGCCAACGAGGGCGCTGCTGACCACGATCGGATCGACGGCCGCGTCGGGAATGCCCGCATGGCCTCCTTTGCCGAAGACATCGATCTCGAACCGATCCACCGAAGCCATCAGCGGGCCCGTGCGGATGCCGACCGTTCCGACGGGCAACTCCGGCTTGTTATGCATGCCGAACACCGCCGTCACGCCTTCCAGAACGCCCGCTTCGATCGCCGCGCGCGCGCCGACCGCGAGTTCCTCCGCCGGCTGGAACAGAATGCGTACCGTGCCGCTAAGCTCGTCCGCCTGCTCCTGCAGCAGTCTGGCCGCTCCGATCATCGAAACCGTATGGAAATCGTGCCCGCAAGCATGCATTTTCCCTGGGATCTCCGATGCGAACGGCAAGCCCGTTTCTTCGTTCACCGGCAGCGCGTCGATGTCGGCGCGCAGCAGGATCGTAGGCCCGGTCTTCGCTCCCTTTACCTCGGCCAGCACGCCCGTCGGCAGTTTCAAATCCAGCAGCTCGATTCCCGCCTCGGTCAACCAGGAACGAATCTTGGCCGTCGTCTCGAATTCTTCGTTCGAAAGCTCGGGATGCCGATGCAGTTCCCGGCGCTTGGCGACGAGTTGCGGTTGAAGCGATGCGGCTTGCTCTCGGAAGGTCGTCGATATCGTTGTCATGATTGCATGCTCCTTTTTGTTTCGTATTAAGTTCGGTTAATTGCACCGAGAATGTTGAATTCCCTCTAAACGTTCAGTCCGCCGGCCAGAAGTCCTTCGCGGTCTTCATGGCCGGCTCAAGGCGCAGGCGCCCTTCCGGAACCAGTTGCCTGCAGCTTAGGCTGTTCTTGCCGTTGACCTTAACCAGGCAGCTTCCGCAGAACCCGCGTTTGCAGGCATGATCGTAAAAGGCGAAGGTGCCGTCCAACTCGTCCGCGATAAAACGCATCAGATCGAGCACGGTCATTCCTTCCCGGTAAGGTACCCGATAGGTCTCGAAGACGGTCTCGGCCGTCGCGGAGGCCTTGCGCGCCACTTCGCAGCTTAAGAAGGCTCCGTTCGTCATATCCGATTCCCCTCTCCTCTCGGCAACTTTCGCAACCGGGCCGAACCGGCATTCAGGCTGATCGCCAGGCTGCAAGCCCACTCGTCCGCCATCCCCGTCGCGTCCAGGCGCACGTGCGCCCCGCGGCTTTCCCGCCGTTCCAAGGCAGACGCGGCGACGCTCCAGCCCGTATCGACCATGTTACGCAGTTCCAGCGCTTTGCCTGCATCTCTATTATAAACCAGCGACGATTCCCTCAAGCCAAGTCTCTCCGGCAGCTCCTCGCGAAGCGAAGACAGGCGCTTCAGCGCTCGTTCCAGCCCTTCTCCCGTACGGGTCGCTCCGACGTCGCGCTGCATCAGCGCTTGTACCTCCGCCCAGCCTTCGCTAGGTTTCAGAACTTCTTCGCCCGGAGCCGAACGGCCCAGAATCCGACGAACGGGCTCGAGCGCTTCGGCCAAGGCTTTGCCGTCCGCCCGAGAAGTCGGCAGCGGATGGCTAAGCGCGTAAGCGGCGGCGCTTCGTCCGGCGATCGCGCCGAACACTTGGTTCTCGGACAAGGCGTTTCCCGCCAGCCGATTCGCGCCGTGGATGCCTCCCGAGCATTCCCCCGCGGCGAATACGCCCGGCAAGCTCGTCGACGCGTCCGGCTCGATGCGCAAGCCGCCCATGAAATAATGGGCGCCCGGAGCGACCTCCCGGTCGACCGCATCCGGATCCACGCCAACGTCTTCCAGCAGCTTTTGCTGCATTTGCGGAAAATCGTTCGGATCCATTCCCCGGGTGCTGATATACAATCCGCCGGCGTCCGTCCCGTTGCCCGCGGCGATCTCTTGGGACA
>JAQSXN010000361.1 GCA_029256665.1 Paenibacillus sp. | reverse complement strand
GTTCGGTTACTTCGCGGGTCTGTACTACTGGTGGCCCAAAATGTTCGGCTTCAGGCTTCACGAAGGCCTTGGCAAATGGGCGTTCTGGTTCTGGAACATCGGCTTCTACGTCTGCTTCATGCCGCAATACGCGCTTGGTTTCATGGGCATGACGCGCCGCTTCAACGAATACAACTTCGACATGGGCTGGCAGCCGCTTAACGTCGTGTCCACGGTCGGGGCGTTCCTGATGGGGATCGCGTTTATCTTCCAAGTCTGGCAGATCGCGCACAGCATCAAATTCTTGAAGAAGGAAACATCCGGCGACGCCTGGGACGGCCGCACGCTGGAATGGTCGATCCCATCGCCGGCGCCGCTCTACAACTTCGCCAGAGTTCCTGTCGTTACGAGCCAGGACGACTTCTGGGAGAAAAAGCAGCGCGCCCTCAGGGGCGAGAAGGATGCACCGGAGGTTATCGCGGCGGAGCAAGCTCCTCTGGAGCCGATCCACATGCCAAGAAACTCCGGCATCCCGTTCATTATGTCGCTCTGCTGGTTCGTTGCGGGCTTCGGCTTTGTCTGGGACTGGAAGTGGATGATCTTCACCGGCATGGCCGGCGTCATCGCGTGCATGCTGGCAAGATCGTTTACCTATAATACCGATTATTATATTCCGGTCGATGAAGTGCGGCGTACGGAAGCCGCGGCAAGGGGGGCTCACTAATGGCACTACTGAACAAATTCCTGTCCGGCGGCAAGAGTCAGCCTCTTGCCGCGGCCCATGGCCATGGAGGCGGCGATCATGCCGCGCACGGCGGCCATGACGCCCATGGACACGACCATCACGACCAAGAAGGCATGAAAGTGTTCGGCTTCTGGCTATTCCTGATTACCGACGTTATCCTGTTCGGCACGCTCTTCGCGACCTTCGTCGTGCTCCGCCTTAACACGGCTGGCGGCCCTACCGGCGCCGATCTGATCGAGCTGCCGGGCATTATCGCATCCACGTTCATCTTGCTCACGAGCAGCTTCACCAGCGGCATCGCGCTGCTGGAGATGAATCGCGGCAACAAAAAAGGGCTTATTATTTGGCTCATCATCACCGCGCTGCTCGGCGCGTCCTTCATCTACCTCGAGGTGACCGAGTTCATCCACCTGGTTCATGAAGGCGCCACGATCGGCACGAGCGCTTACTGGTCTTCGTTCTTCACGCTCGTCGGCACGCACGGTCTTCACGTATCGGTCGGCCTCGTCTGGATGGCGGCGCTGATCATTCAGCTCGCGAGACGCGGCATAACCGACGTGACGAAACGCAAGGTCAACGTGATCAGCTTGTACTGGCATTTCCTCGACGTCGTCTGGATCTTCGTCTTCACGATCGTCTACCTGATGGGGGTGATGTAAGATGGCCAACCGTAACACATCGCCAAGCAACGCGCACGGCGGTCACGGCCATGACGCGCACGGCGGCGGCCATAGCGGCTCGCTGAAGTCTTACGTCATCGGCTTCCTCCTGTCGATCGTCCTGACGATCATCCCGCTCGTCGTCGTCATGAACGACATGTTCAGCAAACAAGTGAACACCGTGATCATCCTCGTCATGGCGATTCTGCAGTTCGCCGTGCAGCTCCTGTTCTTCATGCACATCCGGGACGAGGAGAAACCTCGCTTCAACCTGATCGCCCTCATCTTCGGCCTCGTCATTATGCTGACGATCGTCGCGGGCTCGATCTGGATCATGACTTACAACGCGGTGGCTTCCTAGAGCGTGTAGCGGATATAAACGGCGACCCACAAAAAAGACACTTTAAAACAGTGTCCTTTTGTGGGTCATTTTTGCATAGAGACACGCAAGTATCCCATTGGAAACGTAAAATCAGCATATTACTCTATTAATCTACCTATACCCTTTCCATTCCTCTGAATAGAATAGATTATTCAGAACGGAGAGGGGGGATTGGGATGAGCAAAGACATCGTAATCAGCAATCAAAACGACGATGACGATTTCGACAACGACGATTTCGGCAACGACTTCTCCGACAATGGAAACGACGGCGGCGGCAACAGACGCGATCGCATCCGCAGACTCAGACGCTTGATCAGACGCTTGATCAGACGCTTGCGCCGTTTGATTCGCAACGGCGGCAACCGCAATGAGATCCGCAGGTTGAGACGTTTGATCAGACGTCTCCTGAGGCTATTGCGTCGCTTGGAGGACCGCATCTAATCGGCTAAGCCGGCAATCAGCCCATGAGGCTTCCGGCCAGGCAGGAAACGAAAACCCGCATCGGACGCTCGGATGAGTGTCTGCTGCGGGTTTTTCCCGTTCCAGGGATTAACAAGGGCTGCATGCGTAAGCTGTTTTCGCATGGCAGGCTTTATTGGGCGAGGAATTCGACTAAGGCAACTAAGAAAACCAATCCGTTAGCAGTATGATCACGATACCTAGCAAAAAGATCGTCGCGATCGCGTAACCGAAATAACGAAGGGGCTTCGGCATTTGATCCATATTCACCCTGCGAATCGGCCCGCCTCCCTCTGCTCGCTGAAGGGGGTTCAGGTGGTCATCCCTATAGGACTCCTCCGGCACATAAGGGCGAGACGGCTGAGATTCGTGATATTTAGGTTTAGGATCGTCTTGACCATTCATATCGATCAATCCTCCTTTGTCGGTTTGCACAACTCGCTTTCCTGAATATAGGAACTACACGCGCCATATTTAGCGTATACATAGGTATGACTATGACATCCAGCGACAAGGGAGGAATCGATATGTTCTTTTTTCTTTGGCTGATCGTGTTCGTCGTCGGTATCGTCATTCTGTACAACGGCCGCGAGCGTGACGAAGATTTGCTTGCCTTGAAGCTCGTCGGCTATTATTTTCTCGGTACTTTCTATATCGCAATTAACGGTCTCGTGCTGCCGATCGGATTTGTCATCTGCTTGTTTCTGAGACCAAACGCCAATCGAAGCGCGAAGCGCGGCGCCGCGATCTTTGGACTCGTGCTGATGATCATCGGACATTTTATATTCTAATGAAGGGGCGGCCGGCGTGCCGCCTTTTTAGACCTCGCGCCGCTGTTGCTTCAGCTGTTGCTCTTGCGCTTGCAAGCGCATCGCAAGCTTGCTCAAATCGCTTCTCACCGTAAGCGAATACTCCTCGACCTCGCCCACGAACTTTAACATGACGAAACCAAGCCCCGTCAAGATCAGTCCCGCTAGCGGAATGGCTCTAAGGAAAAGCTCCAAGCATATCCAGGCGCAGCCTATGAAAATAACGACGTACAAGATTCGTTTGATCCAGTCGCAATTCATTCGAGACTTCCTCCTTGTTCCGCTTCGTTCGCCACCGGGGGAAGGCAGCATTTGCATGGCATTCGCGATGATCGTTTTAGCTTTGCTCCCACTACCTAAATAGTCCCTTTTTTACCACATAGGAAGGATTAGGTTCTTTAAAGCGATAAAGCGTAAAGAAAATCATTCCTATTGGCGATAAAAACTTCCGCTGAAACGCGGTCGCACATCCCCGCATTACTTCGATAGGAGTTTTTCTCAGTCCGTTATGTCAATGTCTATAATTTCTGTTTTCCATACAACTGTTCAAATTCGCTGGCCGTCATGCCGTAGTGGATTTCGTCGTGGTAATCTCCGTTCGTATAGATCATTTCCCTGAGACGCCCTTCCTGCACGAAGCCGAGCTTCTCATGTAAGCGAATCGAGGCCGGGTTAAACGAGTAAACATGCGGCGTTGCCTTATGGTAATTCAGCTCGTGGAAGTAGAAGCGCAGCACCGCAAGGATCATCTCCGTTCCGTATCCTTTAGAACGCTGCTCCGGCAGCAAGGAGATCCCGTATTTGAAGTTGCCGTACCGCTTGTTGCAGGCGAAGGTATTGATCGTCCCAACGAGCTCCCCGTCATGCGTCTCGGCCACCCACCGGAACGCGTCGCCCATCCGGTTGCGCTGCTCCGCCTCCAACCACTGAATTTGTTTGTCCGGCGACTGCGGGAAGTGGATCATGTCCACTAGCCGATTCACCTCGTCATCCAGCGTCTGAAACAATCCAATATCCGATGATTGCAGCGCTCTTAACGTCAGTCTTTCCGAACGCCAATAATGAAAGGGCATGTTTATCCTCTTTTCGTCCAATAATAGGGTAGTCGCCATGCATCCAGTATACTATATAAGTTTCGATTGTCCCTTCAAAAAGCGGTATAATACAGGTAACACATGTCAGAATCTACGGGTGATACGATGAACGATACAAATAATGGGCCGCGTTCGGCCGGTTGGAACTTCGAGAATACTTATGCCGAGCTGCCGTCTAATTTGTTTACGGAGCAAAAGCCGACTCCCGTGGGGGAGCCGCGGCTTGTCGCGTTCAACAAGCCGCTCGCGGACGAGCTTGGACTGGATGCCGACTTGTTATCCGGCGACGAGGGAGCTGCCGTTCTGGCGGGCAATGACATTCCCGAAGGCGCTTTGCCGCTGGCTCAAGCATATGCCGGGCATCAATTCGGGAACTTCACGATGCTGGGGGACGGCAGAGCCATCCTGTTAGGCGAACAACTCGCGCCGGATGGCCGGAGGTTCGACATCCAGTTCAAAGGCGCCGGGGCTACGCCATACTCCAGGCGCGGCGACGGACGTGCAGCGCTTGGACCGATGCTGCGCGAATACATCATCAGCGAGGCGATGCACGCGCTGGGCATCCCGACGACCCGCAGCCTGGCGGTTGCGGCGACGGGCGAGCCCGTCTACCGCGAAACCGTGCTGCCCGGCGCCGTCCTGACCCGCGTCGCGGCCAGCCATCTGCGCGTCGGCACGTTCCAATACGCCGCGAACTGGGGCGGCGCGGATTCGCTGTACGCGCTGGCGGATTACGCGCTGCAGCGGCACTATCCAGGCATCCCGCTGGATGACGGGCGTTATTTGGCGCTGCTGCGCGGCGTCATTGCCCGTCAGGCGGAACTGATCGCGCGGTGGATGTTGGTCGGCTTCGTCCATGGCGTCATGAACACCGACAATATGACCAT
>JAQSXN010000360.1 GCA_029256665.1 Paenibacillus sp. | reverse complement strand
AGGCGTTTGATGATTCGTTTCTCAAGTCTAGAGATATAGGATTGCGAAATGCCGAGCATGTCGGCCACGTCCTTTTGCGTTTTTTCTTCTCCGTCGGCAAGTCCGAAGCGCAGCTCCATGATGATCCGCTCCCTCTCCGACAGCTTGTCGAGCGCCTTATGAAGCAGCTTGCGATCCACTTGCTCCTCGATATTGCGGTAGATCGTATCGTTCTCCGTGCCAAGCACGTCCGACAGCAACAGCTCGTTGCCATCCCAATCGATATTAAGCGGCTCGTCGAACGATACTTCCGTTCTTGTCTTGCTATTGCGGCGCAAATACATCAAAATCTCGTTTTCGATACAACGGGAAGCGTACGTGGCCAGCTTGATTTTTTTCTCCGGATCAAACGTATTCACGGCCTTGATAAGGCCGATCGCGCCGATGGAGACAAGATCCTCGATATGAATGCCGGTATTCTCGAATTTGCGGGCGATATAAACGACGAGGCGCAAGTTGCGCTCGATGAGCATGGCGCGAATGGCGGAGTCGCCGGACGGCAGCTTCTCGAGCAAGTACTCCTCTTCTTCGCGGGTAAGCGGGGGCGGCAACGCCTCGCTTCCGCCTATGTAGTATATTTCTTCGCTCTTTAGTCCGAATAAAAATAAAATTCGATAATAATATAACTGCATAATGAGTTTGTACTTGACGAGCATCCGGCCCATCCCTCCCCTGATGAATTATGCGGAACCTTGTGACGGTTGTACCATTGACGGATGGATTATCGCTTGATAGGTCCCATCTGCTGTCAGCTTGCCGCCGTCTAGCCCGATTAGCACTCTGGTCGTTTCGAATACCTGTCCTTCCCTCGTGATCTGTACCGAATCCGGTTTGACCGCCAGCATGAATTGCGAGCCGCGGTTCACGCCGCGAAACGGCACGAGCCGCATCCGATCCTGCCACGGGAACGGCTCCGAGTCGTGACTGGCGATAAGCCGGTCGACCTCGGCATCCCGTATGCCTTTCATCCATACCGCCGGTATTTCCTCCTCCCATCGCGAGGCTTCCATGACCATGACCGGCGTCCGGGTCAGCGGATCGTACAACTGGTTGCCCGTGTCGATCAGGCCCGTGCAGCCGTATTGCTTCTCGCCGATCGTAATCGTCACCTCCGCAAGGTGAGTGCCGATTAGCTCTTTCTCGCGTTTGTGCGACAACACGGAACGATAAACATAAAGTCCGATGACAAAAGCCGCTACAAAATAGAAGAGCCCCAGCTTCAGCTCCGCATGCACGCTGCCGCCGGAGAACGATACCGTCTTCCACACTTCGCCGGATCCCTGCATAAACAAATAATAGAGTCCAAGCACGGCGCCGGCCGCAACAAAATTCACGGCGTAGAACGCCATTGTCGTCCGGACGAATCGCTGCAAGGAATGAAATCCGAAGGTGATCCATATCATGATGAGCGAGAAGGCGATCTTGACGACCAGCGTGAACAGGAATGACAGCTGAGGCACGAGCATTAATACGACATAACAGGCGCCGAACGCGGATGCGGACAATACGCGCCAAGGCTTCGGCCTAATATTGCAGGCCCATGCGGTTGTCAACAGGACTGCACCGTCTACCAGCAGCTCTCGCAGAAATAAAATATCGATATAAACCGCCATGCCCATCCCCTTCCATCATGACCGGCAGTGGCCGCTTCCGCATGAGGATGACTGCTGCAACGATTGAGATTAGTATATGGTAATCCTATTTCAAAGTCTGTCTATTCATGACGGTAGCGGGTATCTTTTTTTGTCGAGATCCAAAAGAAAAAACGCCCCCCGGCTATGCCGGGAGGCGTGGTTCTCTAGCTGTTATTTATCTGTCGCGCGGCTGTTTGCGCAGGAATGCCGGGATTTCCAGTTGGTCGCTGGACGTTCCGGATCCGAACGGCTTCACGCCGGACGCCGATTGTGTCGATCTTGTCTCGACTTGTTCGACCGGCTGCACCCCAGGTTTGCGCTGAGCGGCCGGGGCCGATTTCGCTTCGAATCCCGTTGCGATAACCGTGACTTTGATCTCGTCCTTCAAATCTTCGTCGATGATTGCGCCGAAGATCATGTTGACGTCCGGATCGGATGCCGAGATGACGATCTCGGCCGCTTCGTTCACTTCGTAAAGCGAAAGGTTGCTGCCGCCCGTAATGTTCATGATAACGCCGCGAGCGCCATCGATGGACGTCTCGAGCAGCGGGCTCATGATCGCCTTGCGAGCCGCTTCGGCCGCACGGTTCTCGCCGGCCGCGATGCCGATGCCCATAAGAGCCGAACCGCGTTCCGTCATGATCGTCTTGACGTCGGCGAAGTCGAGGTTGATCAGACCCGGAACGGCGATCAGATCGGAGATGCCTTGCACCGCTTGGCGAAGCACGTTGTCCGCCTCGCGGAACGCTTCCAGCATCGGCGTCTTTTTGTCGACGATCTCAAGCAAACGGTCGTTCGGGATAACGATGAGCGTATCTACTTTTTCTTTCAGCGCTTCGATGCCCTGCTCGGCTTGGCTGGACCGCTTGCGTCCTTCGAACGTAAACGGACGAGTGACGACGCCTACCGTCAGAGCGCCGCATTCGCGGGCGATCTCGGCGATGACCGGAGCCGCGCCCGTACCCGTTCCGCCGCCCATGCCTGCCGTAACGAATACCATGTCGGAACCTTTAAGCTGGTTCGAGATGGCTTCGCGGGATTCTTCGGCCGCTTTGTTGCCAACGTCCGGATTGGCTCCCGCGCCAAGACCGCGCGTCAGTTTGTCGCCGATTTGCAGCTTGTGCTCCGCTTTGGCCAGATGCAGCGCTTGGGCATCCGTGTTCACCGTAATGAACTCTACGCCTTTCACGCCGTTCTCGATCATGCGGTTGACGGCATTGCTGCCGCCGCCGCCTACTCCGATTACTTTTATTTGAGCGAGCGTTTCAAGCTCCATGTCGAATTCCAACATCTTTTAATGTCCCCCAGTCAAAGTCAAATAAATTCGTTAAACATATTTTTGATCCGTTCAAACATACCGGGTTTGGATGTAGCTGCGGGACTTGCCTTGCGGGCAGACGCTTTGCGGGTTACGCCCGAGCCGCGCACGCCCATATATTTCGACACGTATTGTATCATGCCGACTCCGCTGCTGAAAGCAGAATCCTTGACGCCGATGTAATCAGGCAAAGCAATGCGGACCGAAGCTTCCAGTTCCGCTTGGGCTAGCGCCAGCGTTCCCGGCAATGCGACGGCTCCGCCGGTCAGCACATAACCATTCACCTTGTCGCCGTAGCCAAGACGACGAACCTCTTGACGAATCAGATGGAAAATTTCTTGCATCCGCGGTTCGACGATGCTGGCCAGGTCCTTCTGGGAAAATTCCTTTTCCATGTTGCTGCCCATGCGAGTGACCTTGAAGCGGACGTCGTCCGCCGCATCCGCAATATTGGCGCATCCGTATTTCAGCTTGAATTTCTCCGCTTGGTCGCTTTGCGTGCGCAGTCCGTAGGCGATGTCGTTGGTAACGAATTCCCCTCCGATCGGCAACGTCGAGATTGCCGACAGGCCGCCTTGATCGTAGACCGCGATCGTGCACGAGCCTGCGCCGATATCCACCAGCGCGGTTCCGATCGTTCGTTCGTCCTTGGTGAGCGACATCATGCCGGAAGCCAGGGACAACAGGATCACGCCGGATATGCGAAGGCCCGCCTTCTCGACGCAGCGCATCAAGTTATGTATGGCCGTCTTCGTTCCGGTGACGATCGTCGCTTCCACTTCCAGACGAACGCCGATCATGCCTCTTGGATCGGATATGCCTTCAAGCCCGTCCACCAGATATTGTTTGGGTACCAGATTGATAATCTCCCGCTCGGGCGGCAACGCGACGACTTTAGCCGCTTGCAAGACGCGTTCGATGTCCTCTTCCCCGATCTCGCGGTCTTCGTTCGATACGGCAACGACGCCATGATTGGTCTGCAATCCGATATGATTGCCTTGAATACCTACATATACATCGGCTATTTGAATGCCGACCATGCGCTCCGCATGCTCAACGGCAGCACGGATCGATTGCACGGTCTGGTCGATATCGACGATAGCTCCCTTGCGAATGCCCTCGGAGTCGGCAGATCCCACCCCAATGATATTAATGGCTCCATTGTTCATCTCGCCGATAATAGCTCGAACCTTGGATGTACCGATGTCCAAACTGACGATGATGTCATTGTTGCTCAACTCGCGGCACCTCCGTTTCCTATAATGATAATTGCGTCTATTTTGGAATGCTAAGCCTTCTCGGAATGAAACGCCCTGTCGCCAAATGGCGGCTACAGCCGTTTCTCCTTGGATCCCTAGTTAAGTCTCTCTACATATTCAACAGACTTATTGGTTTCCCTCTTTTTTCAACAAATTTTTCATAATTATTATTTTCGCTGTCGAAAGCTCGGAAAACATGTTCCGCCAGGGCGGTGTTTGTCGCCCGGAGAGTGCGCCGTTACGGCATCCTTGCGTCTAGCTAGCACCTAAAATTCTATCACTCTTTGCTGGCGTTGAGTAGTCTATTTTTTGCACTATTGCACATTTTCCGTATCGATTACCTGAAAGGGAACATACGTATCTGCAAGAAGCATCGTAATTTTGCCGGGCTCTTGCGTCTCGATGACGGCGTTCAGCGCTTCGATCTTCTCTTGCAGTACCGATACGGCGGTCACGACCTCGAATTTGGTGCGCGTATACATTCGAATGCGATCCGGATAGGCCTTGGACGGAATCGGCGCGATCTCGGACAAATCGGACAGCTGCTTCTGCGGAATAAGCGCGAGCTGCTTCGTCAGTTCCCGCTTGACGGGATCGTCCTGCGCCCACCCCGTCAGGATAGGTTTGTCCATCGCATTGCCCTCCGGCTTGGCTTCGACGCTTGCTCCGCTGGACAGCAGCGCCTGCAGCTTGCCGTCCGACATCAGCTCGAACGCGACCACGGGGTATTCTTGCACCTCGATCTTGATCACGCCGGGGAATACCTTGA
>JAQSXN010000359.1 GCA_029256665.1 Paenibacillus sp. | reverse complement strand
GTCGGACCAGATGGCGTTATCCGCTCCGCCGATCCAATCGCCGGGAGGCATCGATACCCGTACGTACGTCAGCTTGCCGAACGCGCCGGATTGCTGCCATTCGCCGATCATCGACTTGGCATATTCGACCGCCGGATCGGAACGTTTGTGGTAGCCGACCATATGCAGCACGCCTGCCTCTTCGCCGATTCGGACAAGCTCCTCGCCCGCTTCGACAGACAGCGAGAGCGGCTTCTCGGTGAATACCGGCACGCCCGCGCGAAGAATGTCCGGAATGAGGATGGCATGACGCCGATAAGGCTGGGAAGCAATGATGCCGTCCAATTGCTCGTTCGCCAGCAATTCCTCGTGATTGGGATAGATTCGAGGGATGCCGTACCTGGCGGCAACCTTCTTGGCCACTTCGGCGCGGGGCTCCGCGAGCGCAACCACCTCGCAACTATCGTCCAACATCGAATAATTGAACAAATGCGCGTTTTGTCCCATAAAGCCCGCCCCGATAAACCCGATCTTCAATTTGCTCACGCTTCGTCACTCTCCTTGGCCGTTGTTCCTGAAACGGGTCCCACATTTTCGAATAGGTACAGCCCTTCCTTGCCCGGAGCGATAATGTCCGGGTAACCGTTGCCGCTCAGATCCGCGATCCAGAAGTAAATGCCGCAGCCCGAGGCATCGCTGCTCGCCGGGCCGTAGTCGATGACGTGTTTCTCGAACGCGCCTTTATTGATCTTGTAATAGTAGATTCCGATATCGTCGAACGCGCCGGGATCCCCGTCGTTGTGGGCGCGATACCGCTTGCCCGTTACCAGCTCGAGCTCGCCGTCATTATCGATATCAACAAGCTGCATATCGTGGAATTGAGAGCCCGTCATGTCGATCTCATGCTTCGTCCATTGCCGCTTACCGTCCGAGTCAATACGCTGCTCCAGCCAATGGAGCCCGTAATCATGGCCTTGGCCGACGATGATGTCGCAAAGGCCGTTTCCCGTAATATCGTGGCCGAGAATCGGCACGCTGGCCGCTCCCAGCTCGAATTCCTTATGGAACTTCCATGGCAATTGCGCGGGATTCTCCGGCTGCTCCAGCCATCCGTTGGTCAGCACGATATCCATGCGTCCGTCCCCGTTAATGTCGGCAAAACCCATGCCGTGTCCGGCTGGCTCGGCGCCGATGACGATCGTTTCGAATCGGCCGGTGCCTTTGCCCTCCCCGTCCACGATCAGCTTGAAGTACTTCTGAGGTTCATGGATCGCGTTGGAAAATATTTCGGGTATGCCGCAGCCGTCGATATCAAAGAAACGCAGCGTTTCGTTGCACGCGCTGGGGCCGATATCGAACGTTTCCCATGGCTGGTCGGCGATGCCCGGATTCTTGCGCCAGCGAACGGCCGGACTCCAGAAGGAAGCCGTTATGATATCCGTCCAGCCGTCGCCGTCGACGTCCATCGGGTAGTCGCAGAAATCGTCGTGATATCCGTCGATGGCGGCAACCTCGCATATCTTGTGCCTTTTCAGAAAATGAGGACCTTCATACCAATAAGCGCCGCTGACGATATCCGGCACTCCGTCGTTATTGACATCGAACACGCTGCATGCCTCAAAAGCGGTGTCGTCGATTTTTCGTTTGCGAAATACGGTCGGCAATGTTCGAAACCTCCTGTACGATTGTGATCACGCTTTCATTTTAATCGAAACAAAGCGGCGCTCACAGCCAATACTCGGACAGAATCGAACAAAAAACGGACTAGAAGCGCCCTGCTCCAGTTGATATACTTGGGTTGTCGTTACGGCAGGACAATCGATTGCGACCGGGGGTTAGGAACATGAGGCTTTCCTATGACGGAATAGGCATTGAATTGCAAGGGGCGGGCCGGGTGACGCCAGACCCCAATTGGAGGATTGGCGCGCACAGCCACGAGCAATACGAAATTCATTTCATAACCGAAGGCATCGGCGTCAATCAACTGGATAACGGCGAAATCGATTTGTATCCCGGCGTCGTTTATCTGGCTCCCCCAAACGAGACGCATGCGCAATATTCGGACAAGTCCTCTCCGCTCGGGTTGTATTACATCTTCTTTGAGTTGCAGCTTCCCCCGCATATGGCGCCTCTTTCTCGCATCTATGCTCCCTATAACTTCTCGAGCGGCGACCTGCTGTCGATCTTCGAAATGATGAATGCCGGCTCTGGCGAGACGGGCATGGGCAACCGTCTACTGGGGCGCATGCATTTGATCGAAATGATCTGGAAGGTGATCGACTCCCGTCTGCAGCAAGCGCCAGCCCCCTCTTCGTTTCAGCAGCTCAGCCAGCACGGCAAGATGGCTCCTCTTCTGGAGAAAGCCGTCCTCTATATCCAGCAGAACTTCCACCGCAATCCGACCGTCGCGGAGATCGCCGAAGCTTGCTTCGTAAGCGAAAGGCATCTTTCGCGCCTGTTTCTTCGCCAGCTGCATTTAACGGTCAACCAATACGTGCAAAGCGAGCGGTTATTTTATGCCTCGACCGAACTCAAACATACCGTTACTCCGTTACAGGATATTTGCGAGAAGCTGCAATTCTCGTCCATGCAATATTTCGCGCATTGGTTCAAGGGGCTCTCCTCCATGACGCCGACCGAATTTCGCAAGAAACATCAATCGGGATAGACAAAAAAGCCATCGCCTACAGGTCGTTGCACGTCCTGTAGGGATGGCTTCTCTCGAATGCATTATGGGTTGATTAATTCAGCTTCCAACAGGAGCCTACGTACGATGGCCGCCGCTTCCGCCCGGGTCAGCCGCGCTTCGGGATCCAGCGCGTCGCCTCGACCGTTCAGTAGATGGAGGCTGATCGCGGTTACAACCGATTGCCGCGCCCAACTCGCCACGGACTCGCCGTCCTCAAACCCGAACAACAAGCGTCGCCCAAGTTGATTTGCGAAGCCGGCATGTATACGTGCCCGGTCACCTTCCCACTATCCAGTTGAACCGTCGTCTTGTTGGTGACGCCGTCCACCGTCTCGTCATTGGCGGTTGCGAATCACTTAACGGTTGCCATAAAGCCTAAATGCCTCATTTTGGCTGTTTTGAAAACGTAACGGTTGTGGGTGAGCTTAATTGACCAATAAAGCTAAAAGATGCAGGATTATAGCTAAATAAGCTCCGCCACAACCGTTCCAATTCGGGAGAGGGCGTTTTAGCTGAAATAACGTTCGTAGCATCCGTTAGATTCTCTCCGCACCGCCGCCGCTCGCCTCTCGTCAACCGCAACCCGCCACTCGCCACACTCTGCCAGTCGCTCGTTGCTGGCCACTCGTCGCCCGCCACCTGCCGCACTATCCAAGGAACACTCGGTGGTTTATACCATCAGTAGAGAGATACTTAAAATGAAAGAAGACGGAAGCCCCGAGCTCCCGTCTTCTCCTTCATTCTATTCGGCCTCATCCTGCAGCACCGTCAGGATAAGATGGACCGCTTCCGCGCGGGTAGCCAGGTTTAGCGGCGCAAACTTGTTGTTTCCGACGCCTTTCATCCAGCCGCGGTCGACCGCGGCGGCGATGTACGGCCGAGCCCACTCCGGTATTTGGTCCGTATCGGCAAAGCTTGAGCGAGCATCGCCGGGCGGATCGATTCCCTGCGACCTCACGATCAGGGACGCCATCTCGGCGCGAGTGATCAGCTTGTCTGCACGGAAGGTGCGATCCTCATATCCTTCGATTGCCTTTGCATTCACGGCAGCGGCTATGTAGCCTCTAGCCCAAACCGGAATACTCTCTTGATCGGCAAAAGCAAGCTGCGGCTCAGACGGCACTGGCAGTTCCAACGCACACGCCAGCATCGCGACGAACTCCGCGCGCGTCACTTGCCGCTCAGGCCGGAAGGTTCCGTCATTGTACCCGGCAACCCAGCCCCGCCCGCTTGCCTCCACGATCGATGACTCCGCCCAATGGCCCGCGATATCGCTAAACTTCAGCGAGACGGAAGAAAGCTTCACCTCGGTTTCCAACTCCGCCATATCCAGCTCGGAATTAACAAGCTTAATGCCGTGAAGCGTAAAACTCGCCTCTCCCCCTGTCAGCCGCTCGAACGTAAGGGTAGCCAGCGTCGCCTCTCCTTGTGTCCCTCGCGAAATGCCCACCTTGGAATGAGCGAACAGAATATCCCCGTTTTTGACGATGGGATCCACGGTGAAACCGGATATCGGACTGGCGGCTCCGACAAATTTGACAAGTCTAGGATCGT
The DNA here is from genome assembly GCA_029256665.1 of Paenibacillus sp. GTDB lineage: Bacteria > Bacillota > Bacilli > Paenibacillales > Paenibacillaceae > Pristimantibacillus. Next base: position 837 of record JAQSXN010000359.1, on the reverse strand, counting down.
ATTCGAGATTGAATTGATAGGCGTACAGATCGGCTAACCCTCTTCCGTTCACATCGATGGTTAACTGGGATCCTTTGTTCGCCGCTTTTAAGGCCAAGACCGGTTCGCCGGCAGCCAACGCCATACCGGGAGCAGTGAGCGATAACAATAACATAACCGTTAGAACTAGAATGCCGACTTTGGTTCGAATGGCCTTCATATCCGTGTCTTCCTTCCCTATTAGGAAGAGGAAGGAGCATCCAGCCCCTTCCTTCCCGAAATTCGATCAAACGAGCTCCGATTACTCTTCCATACTCCAGCCTGTCAGAATCATCTGCGCGACAGCCGCCAGAACGCGGATATTGATCTCCCCGTCGCCCAGCAGATCCGCCATGCCGATCTCGCTCCAGTTGGCATCCTCGGAGGTTGCTCCGAAGTACTTGGCGATGATGGACAAATCGCGAATCGTAATTTGCGACTGGCCATCCACCAGGCTGATGAAGCGGGATTGGAAGTGCTGAACGGCCGCGTTCAACGCGCCGGTTGCCGCATCGACTTGGCCCTGCGTTGCCCAAGCGTTGCCCTGAACCGACGTTGCAGCGGCAATGGCCGCCTGAAGCTCCGCTTTTGCTCCGACCTTGTATTTGCCTAGCTTGTCGCCTTCCGCCGCTTTGGCATGCTGTTGTTGCGCGGAAGCAATGGCCTGCGTCAATGCCGTTTTGTCCGAATCGATCGGCGGCGCTTGACCGATGGCAAGCGAGTGATAGGCTTCGGCAATACGGACGATGCCCGCGGCTCCATTATGCGAGACGTCAAACTTCGTTAGAGAAGTCGTCGCGTTTCCTGTCGATGCATCCG
>JAQSXN010000358.1 GCA_029256665.1 Paenibacillus sp. | reverse complement strand
GAACAGTCCTTGATCCGCGAAATTCTGGTAATCGAACGCGCTAAGACGGCTGATGTCCGGAACGTCTCCCGAAGCGGCAAGCACGTTGAATTTGCTGGTGAAATCGTTGTTCGGATGCATGGAGACGTTAAGCTTCACGTTCGTCCGCGACTCAAGCTCCTTGGTGCCCGGGTTATCCGCCTTCCAGACCCGGCCGAGATCCGGCTGAATGAGCGAGATGGTGGTCGGTTCTGTCTTTGTTCCTCCATCCGCGGGTTGGTTGCCGTTCGTCTCGGCCGGCTCGTTCGAGCCTCCGCTGCATCCGGCAAGCAGGGCGACGGTCAGCAGGGACGCGCCGACCGCGTTCAAGCGGGATTGCGTAGTCGATTTCATTGTGATCTCCCTTTCTTGTTTATGTTATCTATTATAAGCCAAGCGGCCTACAACCACAGGCATTACCCTTTCACGGAACCGACCATGACGCCTTGCACGAAGTACCGCTGCAAGAACGGATAGACCATGACGATCGGCAACGTCGACAGCATGATCGTGGCGGCGCGCACCGTCTCCACGGGAGGCGGCAGGCTGTCGCCGTCCAATTGATCGATGGCGAAGGTGTACATTTTCCGCAGAATCAGCTGAAGGGTGGACAGGTTCGGATCGTTGATGTAGATGACGACGTTGATGTATTCGTTCCAGTGGCCGACGCCGTAGAACAACGCCAGCGTGGCGAAGATCGGAAGAGACAACGGCAAGATGATGCGTACGAGAATGCCGATCTCCGAGCAGCCATCGATGCGAGCCGACTCCCGAAGCTCCGCGGGAATGCCTTGGAAGAAGTTGCGCATCAGGATCAGCAGCCAGGCGCTGATCGCGGACGGAAGCATAAGCGCCCACACGGTATCGACCAGCTGCAAGGACCGCACGACCAGATAGGTCGGGATCAAGCCGCCGCTGAACAGCATGGCGATCAGCACCATCGTCATCATCGCGTTACGGCCGGGCAGATCGCGGTTCGACAACACGTAAGCCCCTAGCGCCGTCATGATTAAATTGATCAGGGTGCCCACCACGGTGATGAAGATCGTAACCCCGTACGCGTTAAGCAGGCCGGAATATTGGAGCACGTACCGGTAGCTGTCGAGATGAATCGACTTGGGAAATAGCAGCACGCCGCCGCTTTCCACGATATCCCTCATGTTGGCGAACGAGACGAACAAGACGTTCAGGAACGGGAATAACGTCGATAAGCTGAACAACACGAGCACGAACCAGATGACGTAATCGACGATGCCGCTTTTGCCCAGCCGAGGGCTCGATTTCGCTGTCGGCTTTACCATATGCCGCCCTCCTCATCCATTTTTTTGGCCAAATAGTTCGCCAGCAGCACGAGCGCCACCGCGATCACCGATCGGAACAAACCGACGGCCGTCGCATAACTGAAATTATTGGTGTTCAGCAAGCCGACGCGGTAGATATAGTAATCCAGCACTTCGGCGATCGAGGATACCTGCGGATTGATCATGACCAGAATTTGCTCGAAGCTGACGCTAAGCAGTCCTCCGAGACTCAGAATAAACATGATGCTGATGACGCTGCGAATGCCCGGAAGCGTAATGTGCCACAGCCTTTGCCAGCGGTTAGCCCCGTCGATCGACGCGGCTTCATACAGATTGGGATCGACCCGGGTTAGCGCCGCCAGGAAGATGATCGCGCTCCAGCCCATTTCCTTCCACATGGCGCTACCTACGAACATGCTTCGGAAGTATTCCGTCGACGACAAGAACGGCAGCGTCTCGCCCGTCCAGGCATTCATGATCGAATTGACGAAGCCGCTCTCCGAGAAGAAGTTGTACATCAATCCGTACACGACGACCCAAGAGACGAAATGCGGCAAGTAGGAAACCGTCTGGAACACGCGCCGCCACTTGACGAACCTCATCTCATGGAGCAAGACCGCGAACAGAATCGGCGCGGGAAACCCGAACAGGATCCGGTAGAAGGCAAGCACCAGCGTGTTGCTGAACACGATCCAGAAGTCCCCGTTGTCGACGAATCGTTTGAAGTGGGCCATGCCCGCCCACGGACTGCCGAAGACGCCGTCCAAGAAATTGTAGTTTTTGAACGCGATGATTACCCCCGCCATCGGCGCGTAATGAAAGATCGCATAATAAGCGATGACCGGGATGAACAGCGCGTACAGCGCGCCGTAGCGTTTCATGATGTCGCGGAAGCGCTTTCCCTTTGGACGTTGCCCGATATTGGAATCGCCAGCTTGAGGAAGCTTCCGCGTGTCCGGGCTTGCCAGTGATTTCAAGGTTGTTCCACTCCTTTAAGTCTGATATGTCCGAAAGCGGTTGCAGTCGCTGCCTTCGCTTTTACACCTGTATAATCCCATGCGGTTCCGGCATCGCGCTAGCGGAGAAAGCGCTTTTTTGGGCGATTTCCGCTGAATCGGCGGAATGGATAACGATAAGCGGTTTGGTTCATCGCTGCTGCGCTCAGCGTCAAAACCGGCTTTTCGTACGCCGGACTACCTTTCGCTTAACGAGTAACCACCTCCCCTTACCGAGCTACCTTTCGCCTAACGGACAGGAGAGACATTAATCCGCGATTTTTGTATGTCTTCAAACTCTAACGGACCCCCGCGACCTTATTCGCTCCATCTGAGCATCAAATCGCCATCTTTTCTGCAAATAACGTCCATGGTGTCCGTTACATTTCAAAAGCTAATAGAAACGGCCAGATAAGGTCGCTGGCGTCCGTTACACTTTTAGACGGTGCGTACACGATCGTTACATCTTCATGATCCGCAATCCCATCCGAACTCCAAGATTGCCCCAACGTCTCCGCCTCTATCGAGCAGGTAGAGTACTTGCTACGTTTTCCATCAATCAATCAACCACTTTACATACATTCTGTATGTATGTTAAAGTGAGATTATCCTAATCGCCAAAGGAGCGAATATCATGAAAGCTGCCAGCTTTTATCCCGTCTTGCTTACCGAAAATGTAGAAGAAACGGCTGCGTTTTACGTCCGCCATTTCGGATTCCAACTCTCGTTCGAGTCCGACTGGTATGTCAGTCTGAAGCTCGAGGGCACGGGCTCGGCGTTCGAGCTCGCCATTCTCGAGCCGAGCCATGGCACCATACCGGAGGGCTTCCGCCAAGCGACGCAAGGATTGATTCTGAATTTCGAGGTGGAGGATGTCGATCAGGAATACGAGCGGCTCATCCTTCGGACGGGGCTGCCGGTCGAGCTCGGCATTCGGAACGAGGCATTCGGCCAGCGCCACTTCATTACGCGCGACCCGAATGGTATACTGATTGACGTCATTACGAATATCCCCCCATCCGAGGAATATGCGGAGCAATATATAGAGCAGGATCAAAGCTAGGCGGAGCACGGACTCCGGCAAGGAGGCAATCCATGAAAAGAACGAAGGAGCATTCGCAGGAGACGGCGGACAAGCTGCTTGGCATCGCTAGAGTCCGGTTCACCGAACTCGGCTACGCCAAAGCTTCGCTGGAGGAAATCGTTGCGGAGGCAGGCATGACAAGAGGGGCGCTTTACCATCATTACGGGAACAAGCTAGGCTTGTTCAAAGCGGTCGTCTCCGCGGTGCAGGCGGAGGTCGGGGAGATGGTGGCACGCGAGGCTTCTCGCAGCGAGGATCCCATGGAGCAGCTGATTCTAGGCTGCAAAGCGTTCGTAGAGGCGGCGGTCTCTCCGTCCGCCCGGCGCATCCTGCTGCTGGACGGCCCCGCGGTGCTGGGCTGGGAGGCTTGGCGGCGGATGGACGAAGAGAATGCCATGCGGCATCTTCGGGAGCAGCTGGAGTTGCTGCAGGCGAGGGGCTATTACTCTCGCCTATCCCCGGCGGCAATGACGAGCTTTTTGTCCGGCGCGCTCAACGAATCCGCCCTATGGATCGCGGAACGACCGGACGAGCCGGGCGCGCTGGACGAGACGATGGCGGTTATCCTTCATATGTTGCAAAGATAGCGAGTCGGTCGCAGAGCCGATCCGCTCACTGGCGTATCGCCGCAAACCCGCGCCATTAACGCGACTTCCAATTCGGACGAGCTGCTATGCGCGGGCAAGCGATTGCGGCATAGGCGCGTTACAGCAGAACGGCAATAACCCGGAGGATCTCGTCCTCCGGGTTATTGCCGTCATGCCAAGCCGCTTATTTCCGCTTCTCCAGACAAAGCCGGATCAAATCGTCGACATGCGCGGTAGCCAAGCATTCTACCGTGTCTGCCGCTCCGTAATAGATTTTCACTTCCCCGTCTTCCTCCAGCACCATGCCTCCGGGAAAAATGACGTCGTTGCGGAAACCCCCGTCCGTTTCGTACGGCGCTTCGGGCGCAAGCAGCGGCGATGCGCTCATGCCGAGGATTTTCCTCGGATTGTCGAGGTCTAGCAGCATAATGCCGGCCGTATACCGCTTTTTCCAGGATGGCTCCCACCCGTTCTTCCCTCTGCCCGGATCGATATCCACCGCATGGAACGTGGTAAGCCAGCCCTTCTCCGTCTTGACGGGCGGCGCGGCTGGGCCGATCTTGTCATTGGCGAAGGGCACCTGTTCCACCGTCAGAAGCAGCTCGGAACGGCCCCAATAGACCAGATCCGGCGACTCCGACAGCCAGGTGTCGAACCGGTCGACTCCGCCGCGGCTGTACACGGTGAACGGTCGTTCCAGCCTGACGTAGTTGCCGCCTATTCGCTCCGGGAACAGCACCATGTTTCGCAGGTCCGGCGTCGACAAGCTCAGTATCTCGAAGGATTCAAAGTCGTCCGTCACCGCGACGCCTCCCCGGATGCCGTGCCGCGTATCGACGGCGAAGCACATGTAGCAGCGGCCGTCGATGACCGTCAGACGCGGATCGTAGGCGCGCACGATCTCTTCGTCGCGCAGCTTGAAGACCGGCTTCGGCCCTGCCGTCCAATGAATGCCGTCATCGCTGAAGGCGATGCCGAGATCCGTCGTATGGGACGGCTCGATGGTCTGCTTCTCCAGCGAGCCGTAGTCGTTGCGGAACACCATGACATAACGTCCGCCAAACTTGGCGACCCCCGCA
>JAQSXN010000357.1 GCA_029256665.1 Paenibacillus sp. | reverse complement strand
AAAGACGCCCATCCGGGCGGACCCGACTTGGCGGAGAGCATCGAGCGCTATTTGCGTGGCAGCTACCGAGACGCCATTTCCATGGATTCGCTCGCGGGATTGTTCCACTACAGTACCCATTACATCGTCCGCATGTTCAAGCGCAAGTTCGGCTGCAGTCCGCTCGCTTTCCTCGTGACGATAAGAATGGAAGCAGCCAAAGAGCTTCTGGCCGATACGGAAGCTTCGATCCGAGAGATTGCCGAGAATGTCGGGTACGAGGATCTTTCCTACTTCAACAAGACGTTCAAAAAACAAACCGGCGTTACGCCCGTCCAATTCAAAATGAGGGTTTTGGGTTCAAAAGGTTCAAATCGTCCCTCGATTACGTCCAAATCCTTCATTGCCTCGCGGGAGAAAGGTGCTTATACTATCAATAGTGATAATCATTATCAACAAAACCTGCGAGGTGTGGATGAAGTGCAATTTACATTAAAGCCTTATTGGACGGCGAGCCTGCTGCTGACGTTGTCCTTGTTGCTCGCGGCTTGCGGCGAATCCGGAACGACGGCCGGAACGTCCGAGGGAGCAGCCGGGGGAGCCGCGACGGAGAGCGCGCCGCCGGCGGAATCGGCTAACGAGACGAGAATCTACACGGATGCTCTAGACCGCCAGGTCGAAATTCCGGCAAGTCCGAGCAAGGTCGTCGTCGTTACATACGGGGGATACCTGCTTCCGCTTGGCCTGTTGCCTGTCGGGGTCGACCAGGGAACGCTCGATCAATATCCCGAAGAAATGGCGGACGTCGAAAGTATCGGAGCTGGCATCGGCGACAAAGAGACGATTCTATCGCTTCAACCCGATCTCATCATTGTTCCGGATTACTGGGACCCGGCCAAATACGCGAATTACGAAAAAATCGCTCCCACCATCGCGGTCGCCTGGGGAGGCGATCCGGACGTCATCAACACGCTGCGGACGATGGGCGATATCATGAATCGGAAGACGGAAGCCGAGGCGTGGATCGCCAAATTCGAGGCCAAGCTGCAACGCATCCGCGACGGGATCGACATGAAGCTGGAGCCCGGAACGAAAGCGACAAGCTTCGTCTATTATCAGGGCGAATTTCTAATGGGCGGGGAAGGCGGCACTTTGGGCAAGCTGATCTACGAAGATTACGGCTTTGAATTGCCGGATCAGCTGAAGCCCTTCGCGGACGGAGGCACCGTGCTGACGGAGGAAGCCTTCGCCTCGCAGCCTGTCGATTATTACTTCACGCAGATGAACGACGATGAGATGGCGGAATTCGGAAAGCTAATCGAAGAGCCGGTTTATCAAGCGATCCCCGCCGTCAAAAACAAACGGATCATTAACGTGAGCCGGGATATGTGGAATTACGGCCCTTACCTGGTGGATCAGGCGACAGACGCCTTGATCGAACAGATGAACAAGCTTCAATAACAGGACAAAGCATCCTCTTCGGAACATCCGAGGAGGATGTTTTTTGGCTGCGCGGCTGGAGTTGCGAATAAGGCAAATGTTTTCATGGATGTTGGGCATACTATGCGGTGATCCAAATCCAATGCAAGGAGAAAAAACGATGACCCAAGACGAAAAAGAAAAGGAACAGAATATGAGAAGCGATGACGAGCATGACGAAAAGGAAGCTCCGCTTATTAAACCCGGTTTTGATTACATATGGGGAAGCGATCAAGACGATTTAGGCAATAGCAAAGAGGAGTAGCGTCGCCGATGTCCGTAAATGATTATACTTGTTTTCCCCCTGTGACTTGAGCGCTCCGTATGCTATATTTACTTCACAAAGACTGGAAGGAGTGAGGACGATGACAATGACTGCAAAGATGACGCATGCTTTGGCTTTGGGAAGCGATCCTCACGGTTCTTTGGTCTAAACTCTCTCAAGAGCGAATGAACCAATCGCCCCGGAAACCGAAGCGTACGTTTCAGATTCCGGGGCTTTCCTATGTCTTTTTTACGCATAACCGGACATGGAGAAGCCGCCGATCGCAACAGAATCGCCGCGGTTTCTTTGCGTTGTCCGCGCGTTGTTAAGGGTTGTAGCAAAGATGAACTAAATGGGAGGAATACGCATTGGAATTAAAAGAATTGGGTTGGAGCTCCTTGTTGGAGCAACATTACGAGCCGTACCGTGAACGTGGGTTTTCGGTAGGGAGAGTAACCAAAGAACACCGGGAGCTGTACGACGTGGCTTCGGCAAGCGGCGAGACGTTAGGGGAGCTGGCGGGCAAGCTGCGCTTCGGCGCCATGGGGCGGGCCGATCTACCCGCTGTAGGCGATTGGGTCGTCATAAAGGAGGAAAGCGATCGCGCCATCATTCATGCCGTGTTACCGAGAAGAAGCAAGGTTTCCCGCAATGTCGCGGGAGCCGTAACGGAAGAACAGATCGTGGCGGCCAACATCGACACCGTCTTTATCGTGATGGCGCTGAATCAGGATTACAATCTCCGGCGGATGGAACGTTATTTGCTCCTCGTCTGGGATAGCGGCGCGAATCCCGTCATCGTGCTGAGCAAGTCGGACCTGAGCGAAGACGCGGAGGGGCAAGCCGCGCAAGTGGAAGCGATCGCTCCGGGCGTCCCCGTCCACACGATCAGCGCCGCCCACGCGCAAAACCTGCATGCGCTCGAGCCTTATCTCGTCCAGGGCCATACGATGGCGGTGATCGGCTCGTCCGGCGTCGGCAAATCGACGCTTATCAACGCTTTGGCCAGCAAGGAATCGCAGCGGGTTAACGATATCAGATTCGGGGACGGCCGCGGCAAACACACGACGACCCATCGCGAATTGATCGTGCTGCCCCAAGGCGGCATTATTATCGACACGCCAGGCATGCGCGAGCTCCAGTTGAACGCGTCGGACGACGGGATGGATGCGGCGTTCGAGGATATCGCGGGGTTAATCGGCAATTGCCGCTACAGCGACTGCCAGCATCGGCGCGAGCCCGGCTGCGCCATCCAGCGCGCGCTCGCAAGCGGCGAGCTAGATTTCAAACGATATCAGAACTATCTTAAGATGGAGAAAGAGCTGGCATACGCGAAGCGCCGGGAACAACAAAAAAGCAGATCGTTAAACAAAATGGATAAAAAAACGGAGAGAAGGAGTTGGGACGAATGAATAATTGGCAAAAGCAATTTACGGCTGCGCGCTTGAACGCGGCAGCAGCTTGTTACGGCATTGCCGGGGAGCGTATCGCCAAAGTCGGCGGCTTTGAAAATTTGGTTTACTCCATGAATCTAGACGATGGGAACGTCATTCTGCGGGTGACTCACGATTCGCATCGGACGGAGAGGCAGGTGCAGGCGGAGTTGAACTTTGTCGCTCATCTCGCCGAGCGCGGGGTTCATGTATGCAAGCCGCTTCCTTCCCCAAGCGGGCGGCTTCTAGAGCTGCTTCCTAGCGAGGATGGAACGTTTCTGCTGACCGCATTCGAGAGAGCGCCGGGCGGACATGTCCATGGAGGCCATCCGGAGTGGAACGAGTCCTTATTCCGGGAGTGGGGCCGTATTACAGGGCTTATGCATGCCTGCGCGCTGAACTATAGCGTACCGAAAGGCGAACCGGACCGGATCACGCAGGATGAGCCGCCTTATGATCCAGCTTCGGCGGAGCTCTCCTCGGAAATGCTGATGCTGCATCAAGCGTTTAAGAAATACGAGGATCGGATATCGCGATTGCCTAGGAGCGGGGAAAGCTACGGCATGTGCCATCGGGATCTTCATCAAGGCAATTTCCATGCGGACGGCGGCGTTATCTATGCTTTTGACTTTGACGATTGCGGGTATGATTACTTCGTTCAGGATATCGCCATGGCCGTCTATTATGCCGCGACCTTCCCGCAATGGAGCACGCCGGCGGGAAGCAGGGAGCAGACGACCGAAGCGGCCAATCGGTTTTTTGCCGGCTTTATGGAGGGATACAACAAGGTTCATCGCATCGAGCCCTATTGGATGAAGCAGCTGCCTCTATTTATCGAAAAGAGGCGAATCGATCTGTGCATGATTTTAAGGGAAGAATGGAGCGCCGGCACGGAGGGGCAACGCAATTGGCTGCGCTGGAATTGGAGCGGCATCGCGGAGGGTCAGCCTTGCATGGATTTACAATTAGGTTAGGGCGGGCGCGCCAAGGAGCCGTGTTAACGTACGGCTCCTTATTAATTGCGATAATGCTACAGGAGGCTGCGTCCTTCCCAATCGTCGTGGCTCGGCACGCCGCAAAGCTTCGCGACGGTGGGAGCCAGATCGATGATGTTGGCGCGTTCGATCCGGCTTCCCGGAGAGGCGAGGCGGCTGCGGACGAATACCGGGGTCGTCATGTCCTCCGGCATGTCCGTGCCGTGCGTGCGGTCGTGCCCGCCATGATCGGAAGTCACGATGAGGGCGTAGTCCTTCGGCAGCGCGTCCGCGATACGCTCGATGCATGCCCAAGAAGCCCGCACCGATTCGATGTACGGCTCGGACATCCAACCGTGCCGATGGCCGACTTCGTCGACCGCGCCGAGGTAAAGAAATACAAAATCCGGCGCCGAATCCGCGATATAGGCCATTGCTCGGTCGGTCAAGATTTCGTTGGTCTCTTCGTAGGTGTAGGCGGTTCCGGATACGAAGCTGCTGCGCGCAAGCGAGCCGGGCCGACCTACATCGCGAAGCTGCTCCCAATTATAGAACATGCCGCAAGTCTTGCCATGACGGTGCAACTGCTCGAACAGCCCCGGGATGGGGCGCGCCTGCGGCGTGTACACATTGTCGAGCACGCCGTGCCGCTGCGGCGGCACGCTATGGAATAACGACATATGGCAAGGCAAGGTGACGCTCGGCATGACGGTCGTGGCGCTTAACGTATGGCTGCCGGCCGACTTCAATCGCCCGACGTAAGGATGGCCGCAAAGCTCCAGCGCATCGGGGCGCATGCCGTCTACCAGAATCAATAGTACTTTTTCGCTTATGGACATAGGTTTCGTCTCCTCCCGTAACACTGCACGGATTCAGAGTAAATCCGAATAAATGCCATGTCAAGGTGAAACTTCCAGTCAGGCTAGCTCCCGGAATTGGCGAA
>JAQSXN010000356.1 GCA_029256665.1 Paenibacillus sp. | reverse complement strand
AGATGCGCTTGTATGCCAAGCCGCACGCGAAGGAGACGGGACCGGGAGGATACTTCCGCTCGTATCGCACGGTTGGGATGAACGCCGCTTCCACGGTGAAGCAAGAGGCCTGGAAATTCATCAAATTCATGATGTCGGACGAGATTTCGGCGACGCCGCTATCCGCCGGGTTCCCCATCAACAAAGCGCTGTACGAAAAGGGACTGGAAGAACTGCGGCAAACGGGGACGGTGAAGGGGCATGAAGAGGGACCCCTGCATGGGGCTTCCGTTAAGGTGGACGACGCGAGTCTGGAGCGGCTCACGGGTTACGTGAACGGAGCGGTCCATCCCGTTGCGTATCAAGCCAGCAAGCTGGAGGAGCTCATCATTCAGGAATCGGCCGCGTTCTTCGGCGGGCAGAAGACGGCGGAAGCCGTAGCGAAGCTGATCCAGAACAAGGCGACGACGTACCTCAATGAATAAGTGGAGCGGGAGGGGATGGTTAAGCGGCGGCGATTGGCGTGTCGCGCTGCTCTTCCTTGCTCCGAGCCTCGCGGGCTTCGGATTATTTTATGCGATTCCGTTCGCGGCGGGCGTCTATACCTCATTTACGGACAGCGCGCGCGGCGGCGCCTTTGCCGGCTTCGCCAATTACGGAGAGCTGCTCGGAAGCGCCTCCTTCCGGAAGGCGGCGGCCAATACGCTGCTGTTCACGGGTATTAGCGTGCCGCTGCTGGTCGGGCTGTCGCTCCTGCTCGCGCTCCTGCTGAACCGTCCGCTGCCGTTTCGGGGAGGCCTCAGAACCGCTTTTATATTGCCGCTCGTCGTGCCCGTCGCTTCGGTCGTCCTGATCTGGCAAATCTTCTTCGATTGGAACGGGACGTTGAACGCATGGCTGCATCATTACGGTCTGCCGAGAATCGATTTCCTGCAATCCGAAGGCTCCATGGGAGTTATCGCGGCGCTGTACCTCTGGAAAAACATCGGGTACGACATGATCTTGTTTATAGCGGGACTTCAATCGATCCCGAAGGATTATTACGAGACGGCCCGGATCGAAGGAGCGGGAAGACTGCGGCTGCTGTTCCATGTGACGATGCCGTATTTGACGCCTACGACGTTTTTTGTCGTGCTTATCTCCATTATTAATTCCTTCAAGGTGTTCAGGGAGACCTACCTGTTGGCCGGCGATTATCCCTACGATTCCATCTACATGATGCAGCATTACATGAACAACATGTTCGCGGAGCTTGATATTCAGAAGCTGACGGCCGCCGCTTCCCTGATGGTTGCGGGCATCGTGCTGCTGGTGTCGGGCATGCTGCGGGCGGAACGCAAGTTTCGGGAGGTCCTGGAATGACGCGGGGCAACGGGGGGTGGAAGAAGGCGTATCCCCTGGTATCGCGCATGTTGCTGACGGCATGGCTCGGTTCTGCGGCCGTTATCATGCTGGTGCCAATCGTGTTCACCTTAACCAATTCGCTGATGACGGAGAAGGAGATCGGGCTCAATTACGGGCTGCTTGGCAAAATGACGGACGCTGGCGGGCTTGCAGGCGCCTCTTTCGTCAATTTGAAGCTGCTCCCGGACTGGCTGTCGCCGGAGCAATACGTGCACGTTCTCGTGCTGGCGCCTAAGTTTCTGCAGATGTTCTGGAATTCGGCGGGCCTGGTCGTTCCAATCATAGCGGGGCAAGCCGCGGTTGCCTCGCTTGCGGCGTACGCGCTGGCGATGCTGCGGTTTCGCGGAAGGGACGGCCTGTTCTTGGTCTATCTCATGACGATGCTCATGCCGTTTCAGGTGACGCTCGTGCCGAACTATCTGGTCATCGAACGGCTGGGGCTTATGAACAGCAACGGCGCGATCATTTGGCCCGGCGTGTTCGGGGCGTTCGGCGTCTTCATGCTGCGGCAATTCATGACCCATATTCCCGGCGTTTACGCGGAAGCGGCCAAGATGGACGGCGGCGGGCATTTCACGGTGTTCGCCCGCATCGTCCTGCCGCTGGCGAAGCCGGGAATCGCCGCGTTGGCGGTGCTGCTGTTCGTCGATTATTGGAACATGATCGAACAGCCCCTTATATTTTTGCGGGAAGCTTCCATGCAGCCGTTGTCCCTATACTTGGCGTACATGGACGAGGGAGCGAGGGGCATCGGCTTCGCGGCCTCCGTGCTGTACATGACGCCGGTCGTGCTTCTGTTCCTGTACGCGGAGACCCATCTGGTAGAAGGGGTGCAACTGTCGGGAATCAAAGGATAACGTGGATCGTTTGCCGCATGTTCGGGAGTGATGAGTGTGGAAGGGAAAGAGAGTCATGCGCGGGCAAGGAGAAAGTGGGTTCGCATCGCGGCGGGAGGGTTTGTGACGTTGCTCGCGTTGCTGACGCTTGCGGGCAATACGATTCAGTCGATGACGCTGCCGAAGGCGTATACGGCGGAGACGCAACAGGGCGAGCTTGCTTACGAATTCCGGGGAACGACGACCGTGATCCCGAGCGATGTACGGGAGTTGGTCAATCCGGCGGGATGGAAGGTCGCAAAGGTGCTTGCGGAGAAGGGGGAAACCGTTAGTAAAGGCCAGCCCCTTGTCCTCTACGACGATGCGGAAGCCGGACAGGCACTTGCCGATACTCGCTCCGCCTTGAAGAAGCTTGAATTGTCTATTGAAAGCCTGCAGCACCAGTACAAGCTGGCTTATTTGGGGGAGGACGAGACGGCGCGGATCGGCGCGAAGCTGGCCATAGAGACCGCGAAGCTGGATATCGCCGACTTGAAACGAAGGATGGAGGCGCAAGAGTCGGTTATGGAGAAGAGCCGGCAGCTTATTGCCCCGTTTGATGGGACGGTGCTGGAAGTCCGCGCGACGGAAGGAGCAACCGGCGCCGGCGCGGCGGATATCGTCATGTCGAACGGGGCCGAAGGATTTGCGGCGGAGCTCGCCATACCGGAGGATATCGCCGGCCTGCTCGAACCGGGCGAGGAGCTGGAGTTGCTGCTGGAAGGCGGGAATAGCCGGATGATCGCCGGCACGATTATTTCCATCGAAGCGACGGGCGGTCAGAATGGCGGCGGCGAAGGAACGAGCGGCGGAGAGGATGGCTTCGCCAAAGTAAAGTTGACGTTGAAGGATGGGGAGCTGCAAGGCGAAGAAAGGCTGCAGGACGGAGAAGGGCTGCAAGGCGGAGAAAGGCTGCAAGTGGATCTCAAGCTGACTGGCGAGAAGAGGGGTGTGCTCGTGCCCGTCGATGCCGTGCATCATGATTTGGAAGGAACGTACGTCTACACGCTGGAGGAGCGGCCGGGTTTCCTGGGGAACGCCTATTATACCGTGCGGACGCCAATCGTCATCTCTGGTTCTAATGAATCCGCGACGTTGGTGGAGTCCGGTCTGTTCCAGGCGCAGAAAATCGTCATAAGCTCTAGCGAGCCTATCATGAACGGGATGCGGGTAAGAATAATTTAAGCTTTTGAAAGCCGCAATTCTCGCGAATTTCGTGATAGAATTTATTTAGAGACAATTTCGTTACAAGTTGTTGACGATCCCATGATTTTCGGATGATATAACGAAGTAGAAGCATGATTGATTCACATTCGTTTTCGGGAGGGCGTCATCTGAATGGACAGACAGAAGAGAAGTACGAGCTTAAGATTTAATAGACTCAGGTCGCTAACGATCCTGCTGGTTATTGCCATTGGACTCATATTCCTATTTACAAGCCAATTCACGAAGGATGGCAACGAGATGCCCAAAGCGCTCGGAGGGAAAGAAGAAGGAGCCGTGCATGTGAGCTCGGATGACACCGTTTCCGACGATTCGCGCGAGGATGCGTTCAAAATACTGATCGACGCGGGCCACGGGGGGAAGGATCCCGGCACGACGGGCGTAAGCGGCACCTTCGAGAAGGTCAGCAATTTGGCCATCGCGATGCGCGTGTACGAGTTGCTGCAGGAGGATTCGCGGTTCGAGGTCCGCATGACCCGGACGGACGATACGTTCTACCAGCTGGAGGATCGTTCCGCCATGGCCAACGATTGGCCGGCCGACGCGTTTATTTCGATCCACGGCAATTCCTACGAGGACGGCAGCGTCTCCGGCTCGGAGACCTTCTACCGTTACGATAACGGACTCCCGCTGGCGGAAGCGATTCACGGCAAGCTGGTGGACGCAATGGGCTTCAAGGACCGGGGGATCCGGCTGAACGAGCTGAAGGTGCTGACTTTAAGCCAGGTGCCGTCCGCGCTGATCGAAAGCGGCTACCTGACCAACGCGGCCGAAGAAGCCGTCCTGCTGAGCGAAGAAGGGCAGAACCGGATGGCCCAGGCCATCGTTGACGGGCTGAAGGAATATGCGGAGTCGATGTCGGCGTCATTCGAAACTCAATAAGCGATAAAGCTAAGAAGCTATCCCGCAAGTCAGTCTATCGACTAGCGGGATGAGCTTCTTTTTGTCGCGCGGACAAATGTTTGGCTTGTCGTAGCCCGAAAAAATCGGGTTACAGAGGTGAAGCCGGCGTGTTTGAGCGCAATAGCCCGAAAAAATCGGGTTACAGAGGGACCGGGCTTAGCCGATACTGCTCGGGCGTAGCGCCCAAGGATTTTTCGAACGCCCGGTAAAACTGGCTCGGCGCGGAAAACCCCAGCATGAAGCTGATTTCCGTCACGGTGTGCGAGGTGCGCCTAAGCAGACGCTTCGCTTCCTCCATCCGCAGATGAAGGACGAATTGATACGGCGCGTAGCCGGTGGCGGCTTTGAAGGAGCGGATGAAATGGAAGCGGCTCTGAAGCGCGATGGCAGCCGCATCGTCGATCCTGATGGGCTCCTTGTAATGAGCCCGGATATATTCCACCGCCTGCGAGATATGTTTGTCCGTAGAACGGGTGACAAGCTCTTCCCGCAGCGGGCGCGTCGCTTCTCCTACGCCTCCCATGAGCTGGCGAAGCTCGTTCATGATCAGCGTCTCGGATTGCTGCGCGGCCAGCATCTCGACGGAATCTTCGGGAGGAATGGACAGATTCAGCCATCTGCGGAAGCGGGCTTTGATCAGGTCCGGCTCTACCCGCATGCGCAGAGACATCCCGTCGCGCTCTCCGGGAAGGATACGAT
>JAQSXN010000355.1 GCA_029256665.1 Paenibacillus sp. | reverse complement strand
CATACTAACGATTTTATTGGAGGTACGTTTTGAATAAAACAGCGAAAATAACAGTCGATTGCGGCGAAGCGAGCGGGCATGCGGTCAACCCGTACCTGTTCGGACATTTCGTCGAGGACATCAGGGATCATATGGAAGCGATGCTGGCGTATCCGCTCAAGGATATGGATTTCGAAAGCGAGTCCGAAACGAAGCGGGAAATATCCGGCAGCTGGTATGCGCATACAAATGGACGGGGCACCAAGTACGCGCTGGAAGCGCCGGCTCCCAAGCATTCGGGACGGGCGCAGCGCATCCGCTTGCTGAGCGACGACGAAGCCTACGCCGGCATCGCGCAGAAGGCCGCGCTCAAGGGACCGTCCGACTATAAGGTGAAGGTGTTCGCCCGCGCGTCGGTGGAGCTCAAGGAGCTCGTCGTGGAAGCGGTGGATCGCCGAACGGAAGAGGTGCTCGGCGCCGCCGTCATCGAGCTCGCGAGCCACAACTGGCGGCAATACGAGACGGTCTTGAGCGTCTCCCGCGCCTGCGCGGACGCGGAGCTTCGCGTCTATGTCCCGGCAAGCCATCCCCGCTGGACCGATAATGTGTCGACCGGCATGCTGTGGCTTGATCACGTATCCCTGCTCGCGGCGGACAGCGTTGCCATGGTAAAGCGGGAAGTCATCGACATGACGAGGGAATTAAACGCCGGGATGATGAGGCTATCGGGCAACTACATCAGCGCCTACCACTGGGAGCACGGCGTCGGCCCCGTCCTGGAGCGGCCGGTCATGTACAACGAAGCGTGGGGCGGCTGGACGAGCAAATATTTCGGCACGGACGAATTTATCGCCTTCTGCCGCGAGCTTGGCGTGGAGCCGCTCATTAGCGTCAACGACGGTTCCGGCACGCCGCAAGAAGCAGCCGAGTGGATTCAATATTGCAACGGAGAAGCAGATACGCCGATGGGGGCGCTGCGCGCCGCGAACGGTCACCCCGAGCCGTATGGCGTCAAGTACTGGGAGATCGGCAACGAAGTGTGGGGACAGTGGCAGGTGGGGACCTGCACCGCCGAGACGTTCGCCGCCCGCACCGTATCGTTCGCGCAGGCGATGAAGGCGGCGGACCCGTCGATCGCGCTGCTCGCCTGCGGCCATTACGACCAGGAGTGGAACAAGCCGGTGCTTGCGCAAGCCGGCGAGCTGATCGATTATCTGACGCTGCACATCTACCATGGCTACGGACCGTTCGGCATGAACCGCGACACGCCGGCGGAGGACCGGTATAAGGCGATCTCCGCCTTTCCCGAATTCACCCGGCATTACGTGCAGGAGACGACGAAGAGCATTGCGGCGGATCCGAAGCATGCCCACGTCAAGATCGCGATTACGGAGTACAACACGATGTATTACCCCAACACCATCCGCAAAGGGCTGCCGAACGAGCATACACTGGGCGCCGCGGTCGCCAACGCGGCGAATTTGAACGAGATGCTGCGTGGAAGCGACATGGTGCACATCGGCAGCTTCTCCGATCTGGTCAACGGCTGGCTGGGCGGCTGCATCCGGGTAGGCGATTATTACGCCGACCAATATTGCGGCAAGCAGTCCGGCTGGAGCGGGCGGCCGCTCGACGTATACGGGACGCCGAGCTACGAGGTGATGAAGCTGTACGCGAATCGCGATTTGCGGCACATGCTTCCCGTACGTACGGAAAGCGCCACGTTCGCCGTGCCGGCCTTGAAGAAGACGCCGGTCGCGCTGGACGCGCTGCCGGAGCTGGATGTCGCGGCGGGCGCGAGCGGAGCGGGCGACTCGGTTACGGTATTTATCGTGAACCGCGGGCTGGACGAAGTGCGCGCCGCGCTGGATCTTGCCGCTTTCGACGCGGCGGAAGAGACCGTGCTGCACGAAATTACCGGCGAGAGCTACGACGACATCAACAGCGTCATGGAGCCGGCGAACATCATGTGCCGCGACCGGGTCGTTCCGGCGGCGGAGTGGCAGGATGGCGTTACGCTGCGGCCGCACTCCGTCTATGCGGCGGTATTCCGGGCAAAGGTTTAGGAGGAGAGCGGCATGACGACGAAATCATATATCAAAGACTATCCAAGACCTCAACTCGTGCGCGATGATTGGCATAATCTGAACGGCGAATGGGACTTCCGCTTCGACGACGGCAATGTCGGCGAGCGCGAGCAATGGCAGGCCTCGTTCGAGGCCGCGCACCGGATTATCGTGCCCTTTACTTACGAAACCAAAGCAAGCGGGATCGGCATCGAGGAATTCCACCCTTACGTCTGGTATAGCAGGACGATCGGCGTTCCCGCGGAAGCGGCGGGCAAGCGCGCGCTGCTGCATTTTCAAGCGGTGGATTACGAGGCGAAGGTCTGGGTGAACGGGGTGCTGGCCGGCGGGCATCAAGGCGGGTACGCGGCTTTCTCGGTCGACATGACCCCGTACCTGACGTTCGGCGCCGACAACCGGATCACGGTCAAGGTTGCGGACAGCGCAAGCTGCTACCAGCCTAGGGGCAAGCAGCGATGGACGTCCGACAACTTCGAATGCTTCTACGTGCAGACGACGGGCATCTGGCAGACGGTATGGATGGAGTACGTGGAGGAGCAGCGGCTGGATTACGTCAAAATAACGCCGGATCTCGATCGCCACGTCGTGCGGTTCGACTATGAAGTGAACGGCGTCGAGACGGGCGGCGATCTCATGCTGGAGGCGGTCGTCACGTTCAAGGGGCAGCCCGTGAAGCGGGTCGCGTTGGCCATTGACCGTCCGTGCCTCTCCGTGGAGGTCGACCTTCACCACGAGGCGAACGGGCCTTGGAAGCGGGCATATTGGACGCCGGCCCGTCCGAACTTATACGATGTGGAGTTTGTGCTGACTTCGGGAGGAAAGGTCGTCGACAAGGCGTTCTCTTATTTCGGCATGCGCAAAATCTCGATCGAAAAGGGCAAGGTGCTGCTGAACAACGCACCGATCTACCAAAGGCTCATTCTGGACCAAGGCTACTGGACCGACAGCCATCTGACGCCTCCGAGCGAGGAAGCCTTGATCGAGGATATCGACTTGATCATGGAGATGGGCTATAACGGCGTGCGCAAGCATATGAAGATCGAGGACGCGCGTTTCTTGTACTGGTGCGACGTGAAAGGACTACTCGTCTGGTCGGAGATGGCGGCGACGTTCGAATTCCACGACCGCGCGGTGGAGACGTTCACGAGAGAGTGGCTGGAGATTATCAAGCAGCAGCATAATCACCCTAGCATCATTACGTGGGTCCCGTTCAACGAATCGTGGGGAATCGGCAACATCCTGCGCGACAAGAGACAGCAGAAGTTTACGGAAGGCATCTACCATCTCACGAAGTCGTTCGATCCGCATCGCCCCGTTATCGTGAACGATGGCTGGGAGCATACGGTCTCGGATATCGTGACGCTTCACGATTATGTCGCGACGGGAGAAGGGTTCCTGAAGCGATACGCCGATAACAAGGATGCCATCATGTCGGGAGAGACACCGTGCAACCACTGGAAGTATGCGTTCGCGGAAGGGTACGTGTACCGGGGACAACCGGTTATCATCAGCGAGTTCGGCGGCATCGCGTTCCAGTCGGACAAGGGCTGGGGCTATGGTGAGCAGGTGGCGTCGGAGGAGGACTTTATGGAGCGTTTCAAGGGCATTACGCAAGCGATTCAGTCCGTCGATTACATTTGCGGCTATTGTTATACGCAGGTAACGGACGTGCAGCAGGAAATCAACGGCCTGCTCACGGAAGATCGCAAGCCGAAGGTGCCGCTGGAGCAAATACGCGCAATCAATTTAGGCTGACCGTCCGCGCGGCGGAAGGCATCGAGCAAGCCGAGTCTGCTGTGTGTGGCGGACTCGGCTTGCTCCGCGTTGCGGTTGTTACTCGGCTCATGATGAGTGCCTGAGCCTGAGATACATCACCACATTCTTGGTTTAGATCATCGTCCGCAAGCACTGTTATGCGGTATACTGGAATTGCCTATAGCAGAGCCGCCGTGCCTTCGATACGGCGGCTCTGCTTCTTTGAACCGATATGGATATAATCGCAAGACAACAGCCAGGGAGGGTCGCCCATGTACAAAATATTAGTCGTCGACGACGAACCGAGAGTAAGTACGGGAATAAAGAATTTCCTGCTTGCGTCCGAGCTTGGCATCTCGCATGTGGAGACGGCGCTTAATGGATTCGAAGCGATCGATTATTTGCGCATGGACGCCTTCGATCTGGTGCTGACCGACATACAGATGAGCCGCATGAGCGGCCTTGAGCTGATGGAGACGATTTATTTGGAGCAGCCCCATCTGCCGGTGATCGTCATCTCGGCGCACGAGAAGTTTGATTTTGCCAAAAAATCGTTGAGACTCGGCGCCAGGGACTACCTCGTCAAGCCGGTCGAGCTGAGCGAGCTGCTGCGCGTCGTCGGCCAGGTGCTTCGCGAGAAGGAAGAGCATGGCAAGCAGT
Source organism: Paenibacillus sp. (assembly GCA_029256665.1). Taxonomy (GTDB): domain Bacteria; phylum Bacillota; class Bacilli; order Paenibacillales; family Paenibacillaceae; genus Pristimantibacillus. Next base: position 617 of record JAQSXN010000355.1, on the reverse strand, counting down.
CGCTGGAGCGCACGAAACGCGAAGGGGAAGAAGCGGCGACGGGCGCCGCCCGGCGCAACGAGCTGCTGCTTGAGCTCGTCACGGAGCGCAATCTCGCCAAAGCGGATTACGAGGATTTGATAGCCGAGCTCGGCGGGGAGAGAAGCGGCTGCCATTACGGCGTCGTCTCCGTCCGACTCGATCTCAGCAGCGGTGGCTTCAGCAACCGCGAAATTCGCATGCAAGACCGCAAGCTGCTCAAGTACGCAACCGTTAATATAATGGAAGAAAGCTTGCAGGAGTGGAACGGCCTCACGTTCAACGGGTATGGCAACGAGCTTGTCAGCATTATCCAGCTGAACGCGGGCGAGCTGGCGGAACAGCCGAAGCAGCTGCAGTCGCAGCTGCATCTCGTCGGTCAAATCATCTCCATGAACGTGAAACAATATTTGAACGTCGACGCGACGGTAGGGATGAGCAGGCTGAACGAAGACGTGTTCATGCTTCCCAAGCTGATGGAGGAGGCGAAGGCCGCAGCCGAATGGCGGAAGCTGCATCCCGGCCAGAAAGTCTTCTATTACGAGGACGTGGCGGCGCAGGATAGTCTCAATATCGCGCAATGGATGGCCAAGGTGGAC
>JAQSXN010000354.1 GCA_029256665.1 Paenibacillus sp. | reverse complement strand
ATGGGCTGCGGTTAAGGGGATTAACGCTTCGCGCGATCAACGATTGCCGCCGTTAACGATCGAGCTCTCTCCCCGTCAACCCGACTTGGCTGGGAGCGACTCCCTTATATTTTTTGAATAATCGGCTGAAATAATACGGATCCGAATAACCGACGCTGCGCGCGACCGCGGACACGGAGAACTGCTTCGTCTGCAGCCACTCCTGCGCCTTGTTCATGCGGTAATGGATGAGATAGTCGATCGGTCCCGTGCCGGTGTATTTCGTGAACAGGTGGGAGAAGTATTTGCCCTTCAGCTTGTACCGCTCGGCCAGGCTCGGCAATGTGATGGGATCCATGAAGTGCGTCTGGATGTACTGGATGGCGTCCTCGATGACGGGGTAGCTGTCCTTGTTCTGCCCATGGCGCTCCGATTGCAGCAGCTTTGCGATGATTTGGTAAAATAGCGCCTTCTTCTCCAGTTGCCCCATGTAATCCGGCGAGGAAGCCGCTTGAACGATTCCGTCGACGAGCCGCAGCAGATCGGGATCGAGCGCGGCATCCAGCAGGCTGATGTGCCGTACCCGCTCGTCGTCCGCTCCGCCGTCGTGGCCCGTAGGCAGATAATGCACGAGACAATAGCGGAAATGCTGATCCCCCACCACGATTTCCAAATGCCTGCCGGCGCCGCCCATCAACGCTTTCCCGGGCGCTAGCGAGTACCGTTCCCCGTTGTCGAATAGAAAATCCGCTTCGCCCTCGAGCGCGACGATCAGACCGCATTTGGCCGTCGGCTTGTCCATATGGCCGCCGTAGACCCGGTTGTTTTCCAGCTGCGTACGGAATACGCCGAACAGCTCCAGCGGAGTATCCGCGAAATATTTGGCTAATTCCTCGTACGCGTATCCCATGCCGGAATCCCCCTAGTCTCGCGTTTTCGTCATCAAATACAAGAAGTAAGGCGCGCCGATGACGGCCGTGACGATGCCCGTCGGAATTTCGCTGGGCTGCATGATCGATCGGCCGATCGTATCGGCCGTCAGCACGAGCAGCGCGCCCAGAAGGGCGGATGCGGGCAGCAGGCCTTGATGCTTCGGACCGACCAGGCGCCGCGCGAGATGCGGCGCGATAAGCCCGACGAAGCCAATGCCGCCGCTGACCGCCACGCAGGAAGCAGCAAGCGCCACGCCGGCGGCGAGCAGCTTGAATTGCTCCCGCGACACATGCGCGCCTAGGCCTCGCGCTGTTGCATCGCTCAGGTTAAGCACGTTCATCGTCTGCGCTTTAAATAAAACGTATGGCACCAAGATCACGATCCACGGCAGAAGCGCCAGCACGAATTTCCAGTTGGTCCCCCAAATCGAACCTGCCAGCCAGGTCGCGACCATCTGGTATTTCTCCGGATTAAGACGCAGCGTCAGGACGATCATCGCGGCGCTAATGCCCGCCGCTACGGCAACGCCCGTCAGGATGAGTCGCGTCGGCTTGATGCCCTCGTCCTTCTTGTACGACAGGACGAAGATCAGCAGCGCCGTCAACGCCGCTCCTCCGAACGCGAGCAATGGCAGGAAGAAGACCGGCACGTTGGCCGACGTAGGGAAATACGAAACATACAGCATGACGACAAGTCCCGCTCCCGCGTTAATGCCGAGAATGCCGGGATCCGCGAGACCGTTGCGCGAAATGCCTTGCATAATGCAGCCGGCGAGGGCAAGTCCTGCTCCGATCAGCATGGAGATGACGATGCGGGGCAGCCGGAATTCGAACAAGACGAGCTCTTGCCGATCCGTGCCTTGCCGCAAGAGCGTCATGAAGAGATCCTTGGGCGACAGCTTGATGACGCCCGTATTCATGCTAATAACGAATACGACAACAATAAGGACGGTAACGACGCTCAATACCAGGATGGAGCGTTTTTTCCGTTTTTTCTCGATGGAGTCCGCAGTGATCGCATGCATCTACAGCTCCCTCCTTTCCTTGCGCGCCAGATAGAGGAAGAACGGCACGCCGATCAACGCGATGAGCGCTCCGACCGGCGTCTCCTCCGGCGGATTGACCATACGCGCGCCGATATCGGCGAAGATGACGAGCAACGCGCCGAGAATGGCCGAGCAAGGAATGATCCAGCGGTAATCCACGCCTACGAGCTTGCGGGTCAAGTGAGGAATGATGAGCCCGACGAACCCGACCGCGCCGACGACGGCCACTGCCGAGCCTGCCAGAATTAGAACAACGACGGCGCAAACGACTTTGACGAGCTGCGTGCGTTGACCGAGACCGCGAGCGATATCCTCGCCCAGGCTTAGCATCGTGACGGAACGGGATATGATGATCGCCACGACCAGCGCGGCGGCCACCCACGGGGCCATAACTTGCAGTTGCTCCCATCTCGTGCCCGCGACTCCGCCCGCATACCAGAACGCGAGGTCTTGTCCGATCTTGAAGTACAGCGCGATGCCTTCGGCAAGCGCGCTTAACAAAGCGCTTAGGGCGGCCCCCGCCAAAATAAGCCTCGCCGGCGACAAGCCGCCCTTCGCAAGCGCGCCGATGCCGTAGACCAAACCCGCGCCGAGCGCCGCCCCCAGGAACGAGAACAGGATCAGCGTCATGAACGGCATACCCGGGAAAAAGGCGAAACAAACCGCGAGCATAAAGCCCGCTCCGGAGTTGATGCCAAGCAAGCCCGAATCGGCTAGCGGGTTGCGCGTCATCCCTTGCATGATCGCCCCCGCTACCGCGAAGCTGGCGCCTACCATGGCTCCGCCGAGCACGCGCGGCAGGCGGAGCTCCCGGATGATTTGGTGATCGGTCAGCTCCGGGTTAAACCGGAAGATGGCTTCCCATACGACTTGGAACGAAATGTTCGCGGCCCCGAGGTTGATGGACAGGAACAGACCGAGCACAAGCGCGATCAGCCCCCCGAACAGCACGAAAGAAGCGGTCAGCGGACGGCTCCTGATCGGCGCGGACAGCGTTCGAGATTCTTCCGATGATGCGCCGCTCGCTCCGGCTTGGGATGCTTCCGCATCCGGTTTCGATGATGTTTTCGACATAATTTCCGATACCTTCTTATCTGTTATTGATATTGATTCTCAATTACAATTACAAGTGAAATTATAGAGGATATAGGTACCGATTGCAATGAAAACTTGCTTTGGGCCGCTGCCGCGTCAAATAACGGCCGCCTATGTTGCGGCACAATTGTACACTCGCAACCGCTTGCCGATCCTCTGTAACCCGATTTTTTCGGCCTACAGCTTGCAAAGCAGCCCATTCCAGCGCTTCGCCCCATTCGAACGCCAAAACTGCAAATAAAAAAAGCCCTGCCGCCCGTCCTGCCAACGGGCAACAAAGCTTTAACGTCATTGTGTGCTCAACCGACCGAAGAGTTTAATCTGCCCATCTCATCTTCGACAAGGGATGTCAACTCATCCTCATATCCGCCTGTGATCCGATATTTGCGAATGTAATCCTTCACAAACTTGCGTGGGTCCTTGGGTTGGAAAATTCTCGTTAGTTCCTTCAGGCTTTCCTTGACTTCATTCTGGCTATGTTTCGCCATGAAATCTCCTCCCTTATACGATGGATGGTCGTCCTAAACAGTATTATCCGAGAACGCATGCGGCTCTTACACCGCAAGTACCCCCTTCGGTGCAGGCTAACTCCATGGCCAATGAGTCACAATGTTTTCATTTTTCTTACTATTATATCAGTTTGCCCACAATTATGAAAGTGAACAAAAATTAACCCTTTGTGTGTTTTTGTTCGGTATCCGCACCTCGTTCGGCTGTAGAGGCATCATCCAAGGACCGGTTCTCGGCGAGTTTCTCCTTGCGGTACATACGTAAATAGGCGACCACGCCAACAATTCCGACCGCGATCCCGAATGCCAGCAGCGCAATCGTAATCCAATCCTCAAACATGCCTCCACCTCCGTTCCTACTTCAAATTATCGGCGAAGTCCGCCGCTTCCTGAATGGACAAACTGCACAAGTTTTATTCCATATATTAGTTATTATTATAGCGAAACTGACAATCAGTGGCAACTCGAGAAACGTATGCCGGAAAGAGCCGCGCCACGCCCGTTCAAATCATCCGGTAGGCGCCGCTCCCCCATGCGAGAAGCTTCCCTCCTTCGTCGAATACGGTAGCCTGCAGCGTGATCGTCCGGCCCGTACGGTGAATCAGGTCGGCCGAGCACGTCAACGTACCGCCTTTGGCGCTCGCCAGAAAATGCGTGTTCATATTGGCGGTCACCGTTTTTTCGTTGCTCTCCGCAAGCATGACGAGCAGTCCCATCGCGTTATCCATCATCGACATCAGCACGCCGCCGTGCACGATGCCCAGCAGGTTCAGATGGGAGGGCTCTACCGCTAGACTGATCGTCGTTTTGGCGCCATCGGCCCTCACAACCTTGCAACCGAGCCTTCCCCAAAACGTTTCTTCGGCCCGCTCCGCAAGCAGGCGCCACCTTTCGGCCTCCTCCGCCTGCCGCGCGTACCTCTCATCATCCATTGCGATTTACTCCTCCTTACCCGACTCCCTCAGCTCGTTCTCCTCTTCGACCAATTTGCGCCGGAGCACCTTGCCGACCATCGTCTTTGGAAGCGTTTCCCGAAACGCATATTGATGCGGCACCTTATATGACGCCAGTCGATCTCTGCACCACCTGTCGAGCTGACTACGGGACACGTGCCAGCCCTCCTTCAGCACGATAAACGCCTTGACCGTCTCGCCGCGATATTCGTCCTTCACCCCGATGACGGCCGCTTCCCTGACCGCCGGATGTTCGAACAGCGCCTCCTCCACCTCGCGCGGATAGACATTAAAGCCGCTCGCGATAATGACATCCTTGATGCGATCCATGATCGTAAAATAACCCTCTTCGTCCATCGTCGCCAAATCTCCGGTATGAAGCCATCCGTCCCGCAGCGTTGCTGCAGTCTCCTCCGGCCGATTCCAGTATCCCTTCATCACTTGCGGACCGCGGACGACAAGCTCGCCCATCTCCCCCGTCTTCAGCCTGCGGCCGGAAACGGGATCCACGATGGCCACGTCGGTGTCAGGGAACGGGAGCCCGATCGTGCCGATCTTCCGCTTGCCCCAGATCGGATTGGCATT
>JAQSXN010000353.1 GCA_029256665.1 Paenibacillus sp. | reverse complement strand
AAACGCCGGATCCCGTGTTCACGGATGTTATCGAGTTGGATCTCTCCTCGATCGTTCCGTCCTTGGCCGGTCCGAAGCGTCCGCAAGACAGAGTCGAGCTGACTTCGATGAAGGAAGCCTTCAATAATATTATCCGCACGCCGATCGATAAAGGCGGCTACGGCCTGTCCGACGAGAAAATCGAGCAAGTGGTCCCGGTTCAACATGCCGATGGCGTACAATCCAAGATGGGAACGGGCGCGGTCGTTATCGCGGCGATCACTTCCTGCACCAATACGTCCAACCCGAGCGTTATGCTCGGCGCCGGTCTCGTTGCCAAGAAAGCCGTCGAGCGCGGCCTGACCAAGCCGGCTTACGTCAAGAGCTCGCTCACGCCAGGCTCCTTGGTCGTAACCGAGTACCTGAAGAAGGCGAACCTGCTGGAATCGCTCGAAGCGCTTGGCTTCCACGTTGCGGGCTACGGCTGCGCGACTTGCATCGGCAACTCCGGTCCGCTTCCCGACGAAGTGAGCAAAACGATCGCCGACAACGACATGACGGTTGCCGCCGTGTTGTCCGGCAACCGGAACTTCGAAGGCCGCGTTCACGCGCAAGTCAAAGCCAATTACCTGGCTTCGCCTCCGCTCGTTGTCGCATACGCGCTTGCAGGCACGGTTAACATCGACCTGGCTAACGAGCCGATCGGCCACGACCAAGACGGTCAGCCTGTATTCCTGAAGGATATCTGGCCTACGAACGCCGAGATCAAAGAAGCTGTCGCGACAGCTCTGAATCCGCAAATGTTCAACGACAAATACGAGAACGTATTTACGCAGAACGAGCGCTGGAACGCCATCGACGTGCCGCAAGGCGAGAGCTACGAGTGGGATTCGAAGTCGACCTACATTCAGAATCCTCCGTTCTTCGAGAACCTGGGCGCCGATTTGTCCGACATCGCCGATATCCCTTCGGCAAGCGTGCTTGCGCTTATGGGCGATTCCGTCACGACGGACCATATCTCCCCTGCGGGCAACATCACGGTTAACAGCCCGGGCGGCAAATACTTGATCGACAATGGCGTAGAGCGCAAGGACTTCAACTCCTACGGCTCCCGTCGCGGCAACCACAAAGTGATGATGCGCGGCACGTTCGCGAACATCCGCATTCGGAACCAAGTGGCTCCGGGCACGGAAGGCGGCGTAACGACTTACCTCCCTACGGGCGAAGTGATGTCGATCTACGATGCATCCATGAAGTATCAAGCCGAAGGCAAAAACCTTGTCGTTATCGCCGGCAAAGAATACGGCACGGGCAGCTCCCGCGACTGGGCGGCTAAAGGCACGTTCCTGCTTGGCGTGAAAGCCGTCATCGCCGAAAGCTTCGAGCGGATTCACCGCTCCAACCTGGTCGGCATGGGCGTTCTCCCGCTTCAATTCCAAGAAGGCAACGGCTGGAGCACGCTGGGCATTACGGGACGCGAAACGTTCGATATCACCGGACTGTCCAACGACGTGAAGCCTGGCGAGACGGTAACCGTCAAAGCGACCCGCGAAGACGGCACGACGTTCGAATTCCCGGCGCTCGTTCGCCTCGACTCCCTCGTTGACGTCGACTACTACCGCAACGGAGGCATCCTCCAAACGGTCCTTCGCCAAATGATCGCGAATATGTAACACGCTTTAAAGCCCCGCTGACGCGGGGCTTTTGTTTTTACCTGCTTAGGCGCAGCAAGTGGCTTACAACGTCCGCGCCTTCAGCAAAGGATAGGGCCTTGGCATCCGTCGGATCACGGAACCAAGGCCCTTTGTTGTGTGCAAATCAAAAGCGCAGATGACTCTTCAAACGGTGTAAAATTGCACTGTTTCAGGATTCAAAGGCTCAGATGAGCTCCAAACGGTGTTAAAGTGCACTGTTTAGGCTCGGTTTGATAACTAATCTGATTCAAGCGGTTTACCGCATGTACCGCAAGTACTGCCCCGCCCTACTTGCTCATCGTCCCCATCCGTTTCGCCGATTCGATCATGACGGGCGCATACTCCTTCATCGTCTTAAGCGTCAATCGGCTGGACGGTCCCGATATGGACAGCGCGGCCGATAGCTTCCCCGAGCGGTCAAAGATTGGCGCGGACAACGCCGCGGCGCCCGACTCGCGCTCTTCGAAGCTTGTCGCATATCCTTGGGACGTTACTTCCAGCAACGTCTGATTGTATAGGTCCATATCGATGGAATCCGGCCATTCCGGCGAATCTACTATGCTTTGCCGCACCGACTCCTCCGAATAGGCGATCAGCACCTTGCTGGACGCGCCCGCGTACAGCGGCAGCCTGACTCCGACCGGCGCGACCCGGCGAACGGGTTGATTGCTCTGGACGGCCTGAATGCGTATCCGCTCCGATCCGTCTCTCACATAGATGCTAACCGTCTCTCCTAACTGATCGCGAAGGCGGACCATCTCAGGCAGCCAGATCATGGCTTGATCATCGGAGCCGGACAGGTTGGCCGACAGCTCCCACACTCGCAGTCCCAAGTGGTAGCGGTCCGTCGAGCGGTCACGTTCGATAAACCCTTTCTCCTCCAGCGTAGCCAGCATCCGATGCACGGTGCTCTTATGCAAGCCGACATGCTCGGCGATCTCCGTCATCGCCCAGTCGGTTCTATGCGTGAAGCACAATAAGATGTCCAGTGCCCGATCGACTGCCCGAACCGTCGATTTTCCATCTTCCATGAACACGCGCCTCCTTCGAAATGATTCAATTAAGTATATCTTAAAAGTTTCAATGAGTGAAACCCTATTCCATATTCAATGAAATCCATTCTCATTAAGTATACATGATCTTCTCCGCGAACGTAAAGTCAATTGAAACATTACAAAACGATTACAAGAGCTTAACAATGCGTCGACACGGATTGACAGGCTCAAGCGATGGAACTACGATTAAAGTACTATATGAATAGCAGCGCTTACATGACGCCTGAATGTTCGTGTTGATAATAGTCAATAGATTTGCCGAAGGAGGGCATGATGATGAACTTGTCCCTTGGAACCACGCAGCCGCTTGAGAGCGCCGGACTAACCGCCGTCCCGCAAGCCTTGCCCCTACCTCCATTCGCAAGAACCAACGTAGCCGCCCAGCGGCGCAAGCATAGATGGATCGCAACGATCGCGGCCGCCGTGGCGATGGTTTTTATCGCCATTGTCATTTTCCACGGGTACGTGGCCTGGATGCTCGCTTATCCCTATGTTGCCCCGCTGACCTCCAATCCTAAAGATGCCATCGGCGTCGATTACGAAGAAGTCGTGTTCCCTAGCAATAGCGGCGATACGACCGTTAGCGGCTGGTACGTTCCCGTCACTGCCGAGGATGGATCCGCTGCTCCCTCTACCCGTACCGTCGTCTTCAGCCATGGCTACGGCGCTAATCGCGAGGAGAGCTGGGTCCCGATGTACGACCTGACGAAGCTTCTGCATGATTTGCGCTACAATGTGCTTTTATTCGATTATGGGTATGCTTCCGAGCAATACAAGGCGCCGGCGACCGGCGGCCGCGAGGAGTCGCAGCAACTGCTCGCATCGATCAACTACGCCCGTTCCCGCGGCGCCGAGGATATCGTCGTATGGGGTTTCTCCATGGGTGCCGGAACGGCTCTTCAGACGGCGCTTATAACCGACGAGATCGATGCTATGATTCTGGACAGTTTGTTCGTACCGAGCTCGGAGGCGCTGTTCGATAATCTCAATCAATTCGTGGAGCTGCCGCGCTTTCCGTCGCTGCCGCTTATCGAGACGATGATTCCGCTATGGACGGGAACCGACTTCGGCTCTATTCCGGCCGAGCAGGTCGTAGGGCATAAATACGACATGCCGATCTACGTTATTCACGGAACAGAGGATGCCAAGGCCTCCTACGAAACGGCGGAAGCGATCGCCGCGAACCAAAACAATGCCATATCGCGCTCATGGATTGTCGAAGAAGGACGGCACGAGATGATTTTCCGCAATCATCCGACCGAATACATCGGCCGCGCCGCCTTGTTTCTGAGCCAGGTCGATTCGCAAATGTGGTAATCGAAGAGGCCCTCGCGCATGTGCGAGGGCCTCTCGTCCGTCTAGTTTTTTAATCCGCTGCAGGCCTGGTAGGCCTTCATCAAAGCGTCGACCGGAATACCGTCGATGGTCATTCCTTCCAATCGGCATGCGCTGATCCGAACCTTCGATAGATCGCAGTTCTCGAACACGGCTTCGGATAAATCGCTGTTTCGGAAAGCGACCGGTTCGGCGTTGATCCAGCCATCGGTTCCCGCTTCCTCCTCGAAGGAGCTTTCGGCTGGGTTTGGCCGTTTGATGTTCTCGAATACCGTTCCTCCCAATTGGATGCTATCCACAAAGACGTTCGAGAAGTAAATATGACGCCAAGTGGCATTCACGAAATTCGCATGCTGAAACGAAGTATTGCGCATATCGATTCCATGCAGCTCGGCTCCTTTGAAATTAGCCATCTGGATCCTGGCATAACGGAGATCCTGCAGCTCGGCCCCCAGCTTAGCATCGTAAGAGCGCGCTGCCGTCAACGATAAGGCTCGCGTCCCCTTCAAACGAATCGGGAAATGAAGCTCCATTGCGACAACTTCGTCAACGTCATTCCGACTCGGAAATCCACTCGCCCAACGTTCATATTCCATATCGTCGATCGCTTCATACCCCGATTGTTGTCTCCAATGTTCGTGGAAAAAGTCCCACGCCTGACCAATCTCGCTTAACGGCCCGTTGAATGCCACGACGAGGATGTCGAACTCCGGCAACGTGCGTGCCGTCATTCCCGTCGGAATAGCCGGCACACCATCTGTTGCCACTTCAACCCCTGCCAGATAACGAAAATTTTGTCCTGGGCCAAAAGGCGGGTCGTAGCTGAAAATGCCGATTCGTTCGCTATTGCCATCTGCGACGCCGGCAATTTTATTCCAAAGGGGTTCCATCTCCGCCCATAGAGTCGGGATGGCGGTCAATGGGTTCTCGCCCGCCGCTTGCTTGACCAGCCTCTCGACGCCGACGATCGTCCTTGCCGAAGAACGTTTGATTTCCGCCCCTGCTATAAGGGGAAATCGCTCCTGATCGCTTACAAAGCTCTGGATAGGCGCATAAAC